>JBIKPL010000063.1:0-10978 GCA_044357485.1 Cytophagales bacterium | reverse complement strand
TTTAGCAAATATACTTAAAATTATGATGCTCAAATGGGCACTCCATTTAATTGAAATGATTGGCTAATGCGCTTTGCGTTAGCGGGAGAGGCTTTGTTTGAGCTCATTTTTCTTGTGGGTTGAGGTATCTTTTAATACGCTATGATTTTACCACAAGAAAAATAGCGAGTGCCGATCACGCGACCGAAGGGAACGCCCTACGAAATGAATAGCTTATCTATGCTGTTTAAATCGAACTATTGCACCACTTTAATAAAATAAAATACCCTTGCATTTAAACGGTTAAAGCAATGACTTAAATCTCTAAAAATCAATTAATAAACTGTTTTTTAGCAGCGCCTAACTAAGATGTTTAAGTTGTTGAAAATTAAAATGTAAACTGGTTTTTAGCAGCGCATACTTTTTATTTTACGTGGGTTAAATCTTTTGGCTTCCATTTTTTTATTTAACTTTGGTTTATACCCTTTTAAATTGTTCAGCTTTGAAACGTATACCAGTGACCATTCTTACCGGCTTTTTAGGCGCTGGAAAAACAACCTTATTGAACCAAATGATTGCGGATCACCAAGGGATGAAATTGGTGGTGATAGAAAATGAATTCGGACAAATTGGGGTTGACAATGCTTTGGTGGTTGCACTTGATGCTAAAGTGTTTGAATTGTCAAATGGTTGTATTTGCTGTAATTTGAATGAGGATTTATTGGCCGTTTTAACCCAATTAATTCAATCGAAAACAACCATCGATCATTTGATTATTGAAACCACAGGGATGGCTGATCCTGGTCCGGTAGCGATGAATTTTATCACGGATGAGCATATTCAGCAATATTTTAAACTCAATGCCATCATCACCTTAGTCGATGCGCAGTTTGTAGAGCAACAATTAGAAAGTCAGGAGGAAGCAGTGAAACAGATTGCTTTGGCTGATTTGTTATTGATTAATAAAGTCGATAAAGTGGAACCCTATCAATTAGAAGTGGTAGGGAATATTGTAGCTAAAATTAATGACCAAGCACAAGTAATACCTACCACCTTTGGAAAATTGACGGGCTTGGATTTGCTGCATTTAAATACATTTGATACCGAAGTGGTTTTGAATTCAGCATTGGTAAAATTGGCTAAAAATAAAAGTACCGGGCAATATACCTTGTCAAACCAATTGTTAGATAAACCTAGTTTTTTGATGACAAAACTTAAACACCAAACGGTACATAGCCATTCTTTTAAATTTTCAGCACCTATTGATTTTTTAAAATTTGAAATGTGGGTAAATATGATGTTAAATATTAATCCTGACAGTATTTATAGAATGAAAGGTATTTTGAATATTGATGATTTTGATCAGAAAATTATTTTTCAATCGGTCTACCATCAGCACGTTTCATCATCTGGAGGAAATTGGAAGCCAGATGAAATTCGTGAATCCGTGTTGGTCATTATTGGTAAAAATTTAAACCGAGAGATGTTACAAAATGGCTTGAATCAGGTAATGGTTACTGATTTTTCAACGCAATAAAAAATGGGCACCAGGTATAAATCCATGATGCCCTCTAATAATAATGGTGTAATGGTTTATTGGATTACTTTTAGGGTAGTACCATCAATATATTTATAAATCACCAAACCTTGATAGTTTACATCCACTACTTGACCTTGTAAGTTGATGATGCTTGAAATTGTTTTTTGCTGCGTATTGTTGGTTTCTGTAATGCCATCAATGGTTTTGATAAGATTCACCGAAAATGCATTTGTGTTCATTGCGGCTCTTTTGGGTAAAGACAAATTTACCTCTCCAATTTCTACTCTTAAAATATAGGAATGCCCTACGGTTAATCCTGTGAAATTGAAATATCGTTTTTCATCATGTAAACCATTACTTTTTTGGCAATTGATAACATACTGTTCGCTATAATCAGGATCGCCTAAGGCAACGGCAAATGCAAAATTGCTGTTGCTGCTATTTAATTCTAAAGTAGTATTTTCACTACTGGCCACAAATTGATAAAAGGCATCTATTACATTTTCATTGGCTAAATCTGTGTTGCATAAATTATAGCCACTTCTTCCAATACTATAATTTGAAATATCATCTAATACGGTTTGGTTATAACCTATACTTACTGGATTAAAAAAAGTTTCTCCTTTATTTTCAATGCAAGTTGCTGTACTGAAAATGGAGGTGTTTGATTTGTAAGAATTTATAGTTGCACAGGCTGAAGTGGTAGTGGCTTCAATGTAAAAATGGTTGCCATCCGTAAATTGTTGAGCATACACATTTAGGGTACTTTCATTGTTATTGTACTCAAGTTTGTTTCCGTTTGCAAACCAAGTATAGGTCACCGCTGGGTCATAGCTGGCGAATTTCATTTCAAAAGTATTGTTTTGTTCATGGCAAAAATAAGGAGGATAAATTTCTACCGATAAATTAGGTACACTGTTGGTTTTGATGCTTAGAATGTTGGAGCTTGTTTTGTCTGCTGATTTGCAAGCGGCGGAAGAACTAAGCACCACTTTGATGAATTTTCCACCATCATTATAAGTTGGTTTGTAGGTAAATTCACTACTGTCTCCTCCAACCAATTCATCATCTAAATACCATTGAAAACTTGGTGAAAGACCTTCATTGGTGGTGGTGGCCGTAATTTTGAGGTGATCTCCTAAACATATTTCTTGTTTAGGGGCATCAATAATGACGGTTGGGTTACAGACATTTTGAGCAAAAGTAGGATTAAGACCTATAAAACATAAACAAATTTGTAAAAAACGGTAAGCATTTAATTTTAACATGGTTTTAGCTATTTTAATTTTACGTATAGCTTTATAGACCACTTGATTTTTAAATACGTTGCAGCATTGATGTCTTTTTTTTTAAAATCTTAAACTTTAATTTTATTGAATTAAATAATCGGGTTCATCTAATAAGGATTGCTCTTGATAATCAAGTGACAATTCGTTGATTACTTTTGCTTTAGAAGGTCTATGTAACACGAAGACGATCAATAATCCTCCTGTTAACACTAAAAATAAGATATGGGCATTGAACCAATAAAAAATAATGGTAAGCATTGTACCTGATTCTAAGATGGCTAGTTTTATTAATAGTGCTGATCTGTAATTGTTTAATTTGTTTTTTAAAGAAGGTGATAGTTTAATGCTATTTATTTTAGCATTAAAATTGGCTCTAGCACCCAAACTTACCCCCATGGTCGCTACAAATGCAATGGCTAAATTGAGGAACAAAATTTGGCTCAAATTGGTGGTTGTATTTGGCGTAATGTTGACCACTGTTATGGTTAAGAAAATCAATTGACCAATGAGCATAGCCAAATGCATGAGGTCTAAAATTTTGAAATATTGTTTCGAGGTTTGATTCATTTCGAATTTGTGTAGAAATAGTATAGGTAAAAATAGGTTTTTTGTTCCGAAACACAAAAAAAATGAATACTTATGTGTGTGTCGTTTAGGGCAATGCTTGCGTTTACATTGTCCCTTAAAAATATTAAAACCCTGATTATTGTCTTAAAACCTGTACAATTCACCTTGTTTTTTCGCGATCAATTACCCTAATTATTTTCTCTTTATACGATAAAAAACTATCTTGCCATAAATACAGTCATTATGAAGCCATTACTATCGCTATTATTCATTGTACTTTTGTTTGCTTGTGGGCAACATGCCTCTCATGAAACCAAGGGGGATATTGCCCAAAAAGATACCTTACCAAAGGCAATTCCTACCACCGAAAATGTGGTTAAAGAAGAATCTGGAAGCGAATTCACAAAAGTGTATGAGCAACAAACTTGCACTAACCCCAGTGCTGATTCGGTGACGACACTTTTTATGAAAAGCAGTAGCACCATTAAAGTGAAAAAAAACACTTTCGTGTATGCCGATAATAATCAACTTGTAAATGAGCCTGTTGTAATTAAATACAGGGAAATTAAACAAATGACTGACGCCATAGGAAGTAGCATTTCAATGATTTATGACAGTGCCAATGTAAAGCAAAATTTCGAAAGTGCCGGGATGTTTGAATTTTATGCCTATACCAAATCTAGTGGTAGAATAGTGAAAATTGCCAAGGGGAAATCGATAGAAATTAATTATGCCACTGATGTCAAAGACAACGATTATAACCTTTACCAATACCAAAATAAAGCCCAAAATTGGACTTACCTTTCCCGTGCTTCTCATTCTTCTAAAGTGACCAAAGCGCAAAATAAAGTTGAAATTTCGATGCCCCTGAAGCCCCGTAAACCTGCCAATAATGGTACTGCTTTTGATTTAGATATTGATGTGGATAAATTTCCAGAATTGAATTCTTATAGAGGAATTGTTTGGGAATATGCGGCCGAATCTAAAGCCGATAACCCTACTGCCAACAAATGGATTTTTGCGGAAAACTGGGATAAAGTGTCGCTCGAGTCTTACACTCAAATCAAAGGCTGTTATAAAATTACCCTAAGTACTAAAAAGAAAACCTTCACGACCATTATTAAGCCTGCATTAACTGGCAACGATTACCAAGTGGCCATGCAAAAATACCAACAAGCGATGCAGCAATACCAAAAGAGGTCGCAAACGACAAACAAATCCATAACCTTGACAATTAGTGATTTTGGTATTTATAACATCGACAGAATTGCCAGTATCAAAAATCAGTATACCATTGAAGCAGATTTTGAATTAGAAAATAGTACTGAAAATAGTGCTGGTAGAACCGTTTATTTGATTTACAATCAAAATAGAAACGTAATTGCGTATACCCAAAGTGGCTTAAATGCTTGGCGTAAATTTACTTTTGATGCTAAAATGACTGACAATAACCTTTTAATGATTTTGCCAAATAATAAAATTGCCATTGGAAATTCTGCAGATTTTGAAATCATTAAACAGAATAAACACAAATCTTACCGCTTTAAATTGAAAGTTTCAGACAAGTCTATTGAGCACTTGAGTGACCTTAATAATTTATTTTAATGTCATTGATGACTGGTTTTTTTTCTGATTTTTGGACGTGATTTACCTTGTGTGCTCATTTTTTTGTGTGATGTTTCATTTAAGGCAGATATTGTTCGTTTTATTTTTCTAATTGACGTTTATGAATTAAATTGGCTTTATAGATTAATTTCACCTAGCATCGAAATATGAAAACCAGTCTACTAATTTTATTCGTGTTGCTTTTTAACTTGTTACAAGCCCAACAGCTTTTGCCAGTTGAAATTAATAACAAATGGGGTTTTATCAACGGTGAAGGCAAAATGGTGATTGCTGCTCAATACGAAATGCCTATTGATTTCAATGAAAATGGACTTGCCATTGCAGTTAAAAACCAACGATATGGGATCATTAATCAACAAGGTGTTGAAGTTATGCCGCCTAGTTATCAAGGGTTGATGTGGCTAAGCAATACTTTGTTGAGTTATAGAAAAGACAATGTTTGGGGGGTAATTAACCTCAAAGCACAAGAAATTATACCCGCCCAATTTTTAGAAATTGCATTGGCCGATAATTATATTCATGCTTATTCAAGTCATCATCATAGTATTTTTAATCTAGCAGGAAAAAACATTATTGCCCCGACCAATTTTACGGTAAGAAAATTAGACAACTATTGGGTTGTTGAAAATGAAGCTTTAAAGTTAGGACTCTATGATTTGCATGGCAGTGAATTGCTACCAAGTATTTGTGATAGCATTACCCCAATCCACGACAGTTTGATTTTTTTCAAAACGGAACTTGGTTGGCATTATAAAACCAATAAACAAGCTGCCGCTGATTTGCATTGGAAATCGGTTAAGATGTTAGTGGGGAATTTGGTTTGTGCTGAACTCACTCCTGGTAAACATGCCCTATACAATACCAATACGCATGATTATGCAAGTGAAAAAGAGTTTTCAGATTTCAAATTGGTAAACAACGAAATTATCCTGGGTCATAAACACCATCAGTTATTTGCCTTTGATTTAATGGGGAAAAAATACCCCTTTGATAATTATGAAGACATTAAGCCTTTAGGATTTGGTTTGTTTTCGGTTAAAAAGAACCATAAGTTTGGGGTGGTGAATGATAAAAATTACCCCTTTTTACCGCTTGATTTTACGCAAGTATTGCCTTTTGTGTATACGGTTACTATTTTTCAAAAAGATTCTTTGTGGGGGATTGTGAATAAAAAAGGGGAAGTGATTGCAAAAGCATTATTCTCTAAAATTGAATTAACCGATGGCCATGCCCGTCTCTATAAGCATGGCGAAGAAACGGCCATAAGATTCAATGCGGAAGGAGATATTGATGCCAATTTTAATACCCTAAACACCATTCATATTGGTGCCAAAAAGAAATCGCGTAACAGTAGTACGCTCTTAAGAAAAGTAGATCCCGTATATGCTAGCAATTGTTTTGCATTGTTTCATGATGGGGAAGCTGCCGGTAGTCTTATTCATCGCGATATTATTAAACAAGCCTTCATTTTATTCAATACTTGTACCAATGAAGCCATTAAAAGCAATGTTAAAATTTTAGATGCCAATTTAGAAGATTTTACCGATAACGAAGTTACTGCTTGTATCATAGAAGGTGGAAATTTTGGTATTTTACATAAAAATGGCCATGTCATTACCAGTATAGAAGTGCAAGAGAATGGTAAGCCTGTGCACCAACACATCACCTATGTGGGGAGTTTTGTAGATGGCTTAGCTCGAATTTGTGTCGGGGGAGAAGTGAATTTTAACCTTAAAACGGATGTGCTTTCTGGTTTAACTTACTATTTCGATGTCGCCAATGTCAAAGGGGGAACTTGGGGCTATATGGATAAAAAAGGCAGTATCGTGATTGCTCCTGTTTACCAAAAAGTAGAAAATTTTATACATCAAACTGCTATTGTCCAACACCAATCTCTATGGGGACTTATCAATAGGCAAAACCAAGTAATTGTCCCGATTCAATATAATGCCATTGTACGAATGCCTAATACGAATGACAGTTTGTTGATGGTGGCAGCAGATAAAAATGAAAAAGGCTTTGCCAATGCTCAAGGCGATATTGTGGTAGCCATTAATTATGATGAGTTAAAACCTATTCAAGAAGGGGTGGCGCCAGTAAAAAAAGGAGACAAATGGGGGTTTGTGGCGTTGAAATCTATGAAGGCTTCGGCTTTGATTTACGATGAAGTTCATGCTTTTAGTGATAGTTTGTGTGCTGTAAAATGGAATAAAAAATGGGGTTTTGTTGACCATAATTTTAAAGAAGTAATTGCCAATAAATATGAGAGTATCAGTAATTTTAGTCACGGCCTAGCTTTTGTGAAAGAACAAAGTCATTTTGAAATTATCGATAAAAAAGGTGAGGTGATTTCTAACCTTAAATTGAAAGAAGTTTACGATTATGAACATGGGGTGGCCATTGCCAAAAAAAATGACGGCTATGGCTTAATCGATACCAAAGGCCATTGGATTGTAAATCCGAAATTCCATAAAATTTTACCTTTTAATAAACATCAAACGGCCATTGCGCATGCTGCTCCTGGCAAACATGTATTGATCAATACCAAAGGCGAACACATTACTTTTCATCAATTCGATTCTATCGATGATTTTCATGAAGGCCTTGCCTTGGTAAAACTCAATGGTAAATATGGCTATGTAGATACGGTTGGTAATTTAATTGTTGAAGCAAAATATGAAGAAGCACATGCTTTTAGCAATGGTTTGGCAAAGGTGAAATTGAGTAAAAATGACGCCTTGGCTTTAGCCGATCATGATCATGCTAAAAAACACCCCAAATATTCTTTTATAAATCCCAAGGGGGAGATTGTAATCGCTGATTTAGCCTACGACCATATTCATGCTTTTAGTAATGACATGGCATTGGTATTGCTAAAAAATGAAAAGTTTTTCATCAATAAAAATGGGTTGCCTGAATTAGATTTGAAAAATAATGACCTCGAAATTGTGTCGGGCTTTGAAGAAGAAAAGGCGGTGGTACATCACAAATGGAACCATAGAGAATATTATATTGATAAAGATGGCGATAAATTATTTGGTAAAACTTTTGAAAAATGTAGCCCGTTTAAAAATGGAATCGCTATCGTGAAAGAAGAAAGTAAATATGGCTTGCTTGCTGAAAATGGTACATTATTGATTGATTTTAAATATGATGAAATTAAAGCATTTGAAAATGGCTTTGCAGAAGTTAACTTAATCCATAAATACGGCATTATGGATTTGGAAGGTAAATTTTTACTACCCCCTTCTGCTGAAAAAATTGAGATGGTCAACAAACACGTTTTTAAAATTGAAATGAGTAATAGCTTGAAATATATGTTTAAAAATGGGAAATGGTTATGGTCTTTTTAAGTCCTTGCTTGCATGTTTTACAAGGGTAATCTTTTTTTTTCGAATTGATAAAGCTTAATGAAAAAACTATTCAAACGATTTAGGTATCATTTTTCGTAAGCGTAATTTTCAGTCTTGGATTATTTTTTTTTGGGGCTGGAACTACTATTTTGCTAATACCCTCGCGTAATATTTTTTAACTTTTTCGTCAGTTTCTTTGCCATTGATGTCTTGTAGGAGTGCTTGTTTGTCTTTGATTTTAGTGAGCGAAGCAATGGCTTTAAATGCACCATATTTAATGTACCAGGTAGCGTTGGTTCGCGCCATAGGCTCTAAAATTGTGATGGCTTGCGCTTGCATTGACCCTTCCATTTTGTTTATATAAGTGGTAAAATCGGTGATAAAATAATACAGTTCTGTTCCCGATAATTTTGAGATTTTACTGCTAAACCATTTGAATTTGTTAGAATCGGCTTCTTCGGCATATACTTCAGCAAGCGCATTCAATACGTCTTTGTTATCAGAAGTTTCAAAGCCCGCAATCCTATGGAGTCGGTCAGCATTTTTAGTCATCGAATAACCAACAATGGCCGACGCCACAACCGAATAAGCACTGTCATTTAAGCCTTTTAAAAACAAGTCTTGGTATTTGTCTGCACCATTAGAGGCCAATACTTCAAGTGCTTTAGCTCTTACGGCCCTTTTGGGATCTTTATTGGCTATTTGTACCAAGGTGGCCATCATGCTGATGCTGTCAGCGCCTTTATATGCATCAAATTTCTCTAAAGCCATATCGCGTATTTTCCAAAAAGGATCTTGTAATGCTTTTTCAAAAACAGATTTCACGGCTACGCTATCTTTGAAAGTTGTACCTAAGGCTGCGAGTGCCTCATACCTTGCGGTATATTTGTCGCTATGCAAGTATTGATAACTTAATGCAGCTTGTGTTTTTTGATGGTCAATGGTGGCAAGTAATTGTTGTTCGCCATCAAACAATACTAAATCAGGCGCTTGCGCATAATCAAAACTAAAGGTGTCGATGGCTTGCGTAATGGTAATAGCATGTCTGTTTTTTTTGCCCTCTACCCAAACATCAATTTTAACAGGAATTTTATAGATAGGGGTAAAGCTAGAGTCTTGTAATTGAGCGACTTTAATCTTTAATTTTCCTGCTTGCCATTCGTGGCTTACTTTTAATTCGGCATGGCCAGGAGCAAGAAAATATTGGTTAAAAAACCAGTTTAAATCTTGTCCGGTAACTTCTTCAAATGCCAATCTTAAATGATGAATTTCCGCATTTTTAAATTCATTTTTCTTTAAATACACACTTAAGGAAGCAAAGAATGCTTCATCACCAACCACGTTTCTAAGCATGTGCAAAATTCGACCTCCCTTGTTATACGAATGGGCATCGAACATATCTTCTTTGTCGTGGTAATAATACCTGATAATGGGCTCTTGTTTGCTCGCTGATTCTTGAAAATACTGTTCAGCTTCCTCTTGTCCATGAAAATCTGCGGCATCTTTGCCATATTTGTATTCTTCCCAAAGGTATTCTGAGTAATTGGCAAACGATTCATTTAATGATAAGTTGGCCCAAGATTCACAGGTAACCAAGTCTCCAAACCAATGGTGAAATAATTCGTGGGCAATAATAAAATCCCAATTTTGGTCTAACAACTCTCTATGGTCTACTTGAAGGGCTTCCATCATAATTGTGGCAGAAGTGTTTTCCATGGCACCAGAAACGTAATCCCTAACCACCACTTGTGCATATTTATCCCAAGGAAAAGCATAGTTTAATTTGGAAGAAAAGAAGGCCAACATTTCAGGTGTATTTCCAAAAATGGCTTTTGCATAAGGTTTATAAGCCTTTTCTACATAATAATCTACCTCAATGTTTTTCCATTTGTCTTTGACAACGGCAAATTCACCTACCACCATCATGGTTAAATATGGCGAGTGAACCTGGTCTTGTTTCCAATAATCGGTACGGGTACCATCTTCATTTTGAGAGGAATAGATGAGTGTTCCGTTTGATAAGGTGAGGTATTTTTTGTCTACTGTGATGTAAATTTCTTGGCTGGCTTTTTCATTTGGCGTATCAATGGTTGGAAACCAACATGAACTTGATTCTGTTTCGCCTTGTGTCCAAATTTGGGTGGGTTTTTCTAGGTCTTTACCATCTGCATTGATAAAATATAAACCTTTGTCATTGCTAATGGCTTCACTTCCTCCTTTGGGCAAATCGTTTGGTTTGGCAACATACACGATTTTAAGCTCAAAAGTATCGGCTTTGGTATAGGTTTTATCAAGTGTGATATTGATTTTCTTTTTATCGTAGGTGTATACCAATGGCGTTTTGAGATTATGCGATACTAACTCAATGCTGTTGATGTCAAAGCCTTTGGCATCTAATTGTACCGTGTTTTGTGGATAAAAATAAGGCTTCAATTGGAGTTGGGCTACGCCTTGCATTTGTTGTTTTTCCCAATCAAATTTTACTTCTAATTTGGTGTGTATTAAATCAACTGCTAAGGTGCGAGAAGGATTGTATACAAATTTTTTTGCCACCCAAGCAGGGGTTTCTTTGGGAAGCAATACATTGGTTTGTTGTTCGGTTACGATATTTAAATTGGCCGAAG
>JBIKPL010000289.1:0-4152 GCA_044357485.1 Cytophagales bacterium | reverse complement strand
CGAAGTATGACAAGAAAATGTTTTATTTCGTGATAAATCGTTAGTTATATCGGTATCTGTGTCATTCCAACCGTAAACTAAAAGAACATTATTGCTATTATTAGGGTTTAAATCTGTTTGATATAAGGCATCCCAAGTGTCTGTTGTTCCTGTTGCAGTATAAGGTAAGTTTGTGGTATGCGTTGTGGTAATTAAGGTAGTTAATTGATTTTTAAGTATATCCCCTTTTTTGGAGAAATCAATTGAATTGTAATATGCAGGGATTTGAGCAATGCATAAAAAAGGTAAAAGAAAAAACAAAAGTAATCTTACTTTCATAATATTTTGATTTAAAAATGTAAAGATAGAGAAAATTAGAGGGTAATTCTGTTTAGATATTTGTCTAATAATTCACCGTGTTTGAAATGTTTCTTATACAGAATTTTATTATTAGACTGATCATAATATACTTCAACAAAGAATTCATTTATAGCATATAGATTTATAGCAATACCATCAGTAAAGAATTGATCTACAAGAACACCAATATCCCAAGTTGTATTGTACTGCTCTTCTTCTGATAATCTTATAAATTCGTAAAGGTTCATTTTCTTCGCCAATCCCAAGGGGCAACTTGATTGTTATCAGACCACAAACCTAATTTTTGCAATCTAGCAGAGTTTTCAAAAGTAGCTAATTCTTTTGATGTTGAATATTTTTTATAGTGCCACCCTAACCCATTTTTTATTAATACGGCAGAGAGATATTTATTATCATCATAATAAATTTTTGCTATTGAACGACCATATCTATCAATATCAGTAACAACATATTTTATTGGTTTTCGATATATTTGGTCTGATGTAAATTGCTTTGCTTTAGTGCCGAATGGTTGGCTTTTTTCGGGGCAATCAACCTCTGCTAATCTTAATGTGGTTTGATTGTTTAAACTGTCTAAAACGACTACCGTATCGCCGTCTTTTATTCCAACAACTTTAGCTGTTAATGTGGTTTGGCTTTGTAAATTTAATATATTAAAAAATAATATTATTACTATGTATTTCTTCATTGCTCTTTTACAATATTTCTATAAATTATTAATATAATATTTGCATTTTCTTGTTCATTACAATAAGGGTTACCATAAGCAGACATTAATTCATTTGTTATACCATCAGTACCCCAGTTATTTTCAAAATCTAAAGGATTGTAACCGTTATTAACTAAAAAATTATTTATTTGTTTAAAAACATCATTAATAGTATTTTCAAAAAAATAAAAGTATTTTATAAAATTGAATTCATCCAGTGCAAAACCGCCAAACATTTCAGCATTAAATGATTTTTTATTTATTTCATCAATTAATTTAATATTAGTCATTGAAGAAAGTATTTACAAAGTTCATAAATTTACTTAAAATAATATCACCAACTGTTGCTCTTTGTAATATTGATGGTTGATTTTCTAATACATCTACTACTTCTTGCTTTGTTGGGGTTCTTTGATTGAAAATATAATCTTCTGTTAGCTTTTTTAGTTTGTCTGCATTTAGTTTTTCATCTTCTACAAATTTATTGAATGCTTTTTGTTTTTCAGCATCCATAAAGGAGTTATAGTCTTCTTCGATGTTTTCTGATTGGATTAATGGAAGGTTTTCTATTATGAACTTTTCAATTAATTCTCTTTTGCTACGAAGCTTGGTTTCTCCGGCTACTAAATCTAATATCTCTTTTTGCTTACGTTCTTTTTCTTCTAATGTTGTTACTTTTAAATTTGCTAATAATGCAAGAATATAACTAACTGTAATATCATCGCGATGGATTAATTCTAATTCAAAATCTACTTCATCAAGAATTGATGTTTTTTCTTTTACTTCTCTGGTCTTATCGTATAAATCTAAATACTTGGATTTGTAATTTTCAAATTCTTGTTCATTTAATTCAATATCATCAAATGAGAAATCTACATAAGAAGAAATCACATTTTTTAAACGGATTAAATCTCTAAATGCTTTTATAAATTCTAGTTCTTCATCTTCTGAATATAAATCATCTACTGCTTCATAATTTGGCACTATATCAATTAATTTGTGGTATGCTTCGTTTATGTCTTTTACATACTTTTCATAGGGCTGCATTATGATTATTTCTTTTGCATCCTTATTAGAAAACAAAGCAATTGCATCATCAGTAGCTTTCTTTAGATTTCGGAAAACTACAATATTACCTTGTGATTTCTTTTCTCCTAAAATTCTGTTGGTTCTTGAATAGGCTTGAATTAATCCGTGATGTCTTAAATTTTTATCAACGAATAATGTATTTAATGTTTTACTATCAAAACCTGTAAGGAACATATTAACCACAAATAAAATATCTATTTGCTTGTTACGAACTCTATTAGCAATGTCTTTGTAATAATTGTAAAATAAAATACTATCTCTGGTTGAATAATTGGTTTGAAATGTTTGGTTGTATTCCTGAATATATTCTTCTAATACGTCACGAGTATGTGGATTTACTTTTGCATCTGTAAAATCAAAATCTTCTTCTTCGATGCTATTGTGGTTTTTCTCGTCTTCGTTGGCTGTATAACTGAAAATAGTTGCAATATTAAGATTATGTTTTCCTTGTTTTTTAAGCTCTCTAAACAAATTAAAATACTTAATTAGAGTATCAACACTATTTACGCAAAACATAGCTGTAAACTCTCTATCGTGTGTTTTAATAGGGTGTTGTTGAATAATATAATTAGCAATCTTTTCTAACCGTTGTGGGCTTTCCATTAACTCCTTTGTGTCAATAGATTCTACCTCAATATCAATTTCGTTTTGTGAGTTTTCTTTTTCTTTGTACTTACCAACATACTCAACAGAAAAACGCAATACATTTTCATCTTTTATAGCATCTGTAATAACGTATTGGTGTAATTTTTCGCCAAATAAACTGGCAGTAGTTTGTTTTATTCCTTTTATTGAAGTTGCATTATCTACAAATATTGGTGTTCCTGTGAAACCAAACATTTGGTAGTTATTGAAATACTGTGTAATTTTTTTATGTGTATCTCCAAACTGAGAACGATGACATTCATCGAAAATAAAGACAATCTTTTTATCTTTTAGATTATCCATTGTTTTGAGATGATGCTCTTTTGTAATGGCATTATATAACTTTTGAATAGTAGTTACTATTAGCTTATTATTTGCATCATTGAATTGATTTACTAATGATTTTGTATTGTTTGTAGTATCTACACAATCAGGTTTAAAAGCGTTGAACTCTTTTGCTGTTTGGTAATCTAAATCTTGTCTATCTACACAAAAAACAACTTTATCTACTTTTGGTAATTGTGAAAGTATTTGACTTGCTTTGAATGATGTTAATGTTTTGCCCGATCCTGTAGTATGCCATATATAACCGTTATTATTACTATTTTTTACTTTATCTATAATTCTCTCTACTGCAAAGAACTGATAAGGTCGTAAGACCATTAGCATTTTATCGGTATCGTGTAATACTATATATTTGGTTATCATTTTAGACAAATGACATTTTTCAAGAAAAGTATTTGCGAAATCTTCTAATTTAGAAATTCGTTTGTTGTTGTCGTCTGTCCAATAGAATGTTTGTTTGAAGTCTGGTTTTTTGTTTCCAAAATTGCTGAAGTATTTTGTATTTACTCCATTGCTGATAACAAACAATTGAATGAAATTAAATAACGCTGTATTTGAAGAAAAGGAATGTTTTTGATAACGGTTGATTTGATTGTAAGCTTCTTTTAATTCTATGCCGGTTTTCTTTAATTCTATTTGAACTAATGGTAAACCATTAATTAAAATAGTTACATCGTATCTGTTTTTATATGAACCTTCAACTGTTATTTGATTAGTAACTTGGTATTCGTTTTGACACCAAAAATCCATATTGATAAACTCAACATATACTAACTCATTATTATCGTTTTTAAAGGCAAATTTATCACGAAGTAATAATGCTTTTTCAAAAATGTTATTTGACTTTGAAAGGTGGTTTATAATTTGTTTGAAATCACTATCAGAAAAAACTTTGTTGTTGTGTTTTTCTAATTGTTTTTTGAGATTAGCCAATAAATCGGTTTCATCTTTAATGGTTACTTTATCATATCCATTAGCTGCTAATTGACTGATTAAGTTTTGCT
>JBIKPL010000288.1:0-4158 GCA_044357485.1 Cytophagales bacterium | reverse complement strand
AACTTCAAAAGAGGTCGTGGTGACTATGCTGGTATCGCTGGTAAATTGAATGATGGAAGTATGATTACAGCTTATATCTTCTCTTACCCTCCAAATGATTACGGTTTATATTGCATGGCAGGTAACGTATCTGAATGGGTTTATGATGTTTATCGTCCTTCTTCTTTTGAAGATGTAGATGATTTGAACCCAATGAGAAGAAATGGTTATCAAGATGATGCGTCTAAATACGATAAAAAAGGATTCCAAACTTTGATTGATGACCACGTAAGGGTTTACAAAGGTGGTTCTTGGAAAGATGTTGCTTATTGGATGTCTCCAGGTACGAGAAGATTCTTAGAAGAAGATTCTTCAACTGCAACTATCGGATTCCGTTGTTCTATGATTCAAGCAGAAGCAGGCGCTCAAAAATAAGTCCAACTTTACCAATATAAAAAACGTCTCAACCCTAAAAGTTGAGACGTTTTTTTATGTTTTATATATTGAAGATGCTTATTATTGTAAACTAATACCACAGGGCAGAATCATTCCGCTACGACGTATTGATTACCAATTTAAATTCCATGACATGTTTAAGTCAGTAACCCTTAAAGCAGGATTAATCATCGTATTTTCCTTCTTTTTTGCCACCTTTAGCTTTTATGCCTATCAAATTTTATTTACTGAAAACATTCAAGTAGGTAAACCTGATACCGTTTTATACATTCCCAAAGGCGCTACTTTTCAACAAGTAGTGGACTCACTTGAAATGAATGAGATTTTGCACGACAAACTTTCGTTTATGTTTTTAGCCAAACTGTCGGGTTACAAAAAAGATGTTAAACCTGGGCGTTATTTGTTAAAATCCAATAGCACCAACAAAGACTTATTTAAAATGTTAATCAAGGGACGTCAAACGCCATTGAAATTAACATTTAATAATATAAGACTCAAATCTGAATTGATTACCAAATTAAGTGATAAACTAGAAATGTCTCCTGCATCGCTAGAGGTGCTGTTTAACAACCCTAGTTTTACCAAAAAATATGGCTTTGATACCAATACTTTTATGGCCATGTTTATTCCTAACACCTATGAAGTGTATTGGACCATCAGTCCTGAAGAATTGGTTGAAAAAATAAATCAATCCTACCAAAACTTCTGGACAAACGAACGCTTATCCAAAGCCAAAGCCATTCAATTAAGCCCAATTCAAGTCGCCATATTAGCATCTATTGTTGAAGAAGAAACCAAGATGAACGACGAAAAGCCAATGGTGGCAAGGGTATACCTCAACCGACTCAGAAGCGACATGCGCTTACAAGCCGACCCTACTGTTAAATTTGCCATCGGCGATTTTACCCTTAAAAGAGTCAGCAACTTGAGTATTGAATCACCTTACAATACCTACAAATACAAAGGCCTTCCCCCAGGATTAATTTGCTTGCCCATGAACACTTCTATCGACGCGGTATTAAACCCAGCAAAACACGATTATATGTTCTTTTGCGCAGACTTCGACAAACCTGGCTACCATTTATTTAGAAAAACATTTGAAGAGCACAGGATCATTGGCGTGCAGTATAGGAACACACTTGATAAATTGAAAATAAAATAGTGTTGGGTGTTGAGTTTTTAGTAAAGCACAATCCTCATCACTCAAAACTCATCACTTAAAACTAGAGAAATGTTCTCCCACGCCATTCAACTACGCGTACGATATGCAGAAACCGACCAAATGGGTTATGTATATTATGGTAATTATGCTACTTACTTAGAAGTAGCAAGGGTTGAAACCATGAGGGCTTTTGGTATAAGCTATAAGGCACTTGAAGATGATGGCATGATGATGCCTGTATTGGAATACAAAACCAAATACATTAAACCTGCCAAGTACGATGATTTACTGACGATTACTATTTTTATCAAATCCATGCCGACAGCAAGGATATTGTTTGAATATGAAATCAAAAATGAAGCTGGTGTATTGTTAAATATCGCCGAAACAACCTTGGTGTTTATTGATATGGTTACCCACAAACCATGTGCTGTGCCCGACAATTTCAAAAACATGTTGCAAAAACATTTTGACCATGCATAAATTAAAAACAAGGCTATTACAGCTCCCTATTATTCAAAGCATAATAGGCTATGTAAAGCAATTAAAATTTGGGAAAGACAATATTTTATTCGTAGAAGTGGTCTCAATTTGCCTCGACGAATTTAATAAAGATGATTTAACGGGTAAGGCAAGTGGAGTTGCTTTCAATTTTTTAATGGCCATTTTCCCAAGTGTTATCTTTTTATTTACCCTTATTCCTTATATTCCTGTTCCTGGTTTAGAGATTCAAATTATGGATTATCTAAAACAAATTATGCCCGCAAGTATATATGTTGTTGCGGCAGAAACTATTCAAGACATCATTGCCAAACCTAGAGGAGGATTACTGTCTTTTGGTTTTATCTTTACTTGGTTTGCGGCCCTTAATGGCACTTTAGCGATTATAGAATCTTTTAATAAAATGTATAAAACCCATGAAAGAAGAGGTTTTTTTAGAAAAAGATTGGTCGCTGGGGTGTTGATATTTTTACTCGCCATTGTGCTTTTATCCTCGATTATTTTGCTTATCGTAGGGCAAGTTGTAATTGATTATTTACATCACCATACGGCAATATTTAGCGATGGCAATACTTTACTGATGGTCAACATATTAAGATACGGCACTGTGATGTTGTCATTTTTCTTTTCTATTTCCATTATTTATTATATCGCACCATCCATTCAAAAAAAGTGGCATTTCTTTTCCGTAGGCTCTTTTTTTGCGACAGGTTTAATTATATTCTCTACCTATTTGTTCTCCATATACATTACTAATTTTTCGAGCTACAACAAACTCTATGGTTCTATTGGTACCTTAATTGGGTTAATGCTTTGGTTATATTTAATCTCTATTGTGTTACTCGTTGGTTTTGAGATTAATGCAGCCATTGATCAAGCAAGAAAAAAAACAAAAAACAGCAAAGTGCTTGTAGAAATAAAATAAATAATATTTTTTTAACATTTGGCTTGGCAATATGCGATTTTAGCCTTATGTTTGCATTCCAATTAGAGAGATGGCAGAGCGGTCGAATGCGGCGGTCTTGAAAACCGTTGAGGTGCGAGCCTCCGGGGGTTCGAATCCCTCTCTCTCTGCAAAACCCTTGGTAAGTATTTACCAAGGGTTTTTTGTTTTTAAATCATTTCGTTTTCTAGACAATTAAAAATCAATATTTAAAATTACTTAGGTTTCTTGCTTATATGTTGTACCATTAAAAATGGTATCATCACAAGTGGTAACATATTTATTTTCATTTTTTTATACTTGTATAAATTAGTTTAAAATGTCTGATAGCATAACAGAAGTAGATCCACGAATATTAAACATTGCCAAAAAAATAAAGGCATTAAGAATCAAAAATGGGTATAAGTCTTACGAGCACTTTGCGCACGACCACAATTTACAGCGCATGAGTTATTGGCGTTTAGAAAAAGGCAGCAACCTGACTTTAAAAACACTATTTAAAGTGCTTGACATTCATCATGTTAGTGTTGAAGATTTTTTTACAAATGGCAAAGACACCACATTGATAAAATAGGGTTGGCTTAAAAATAAATGCGCTGATTTGTATCGTCTCTTTCGTAAACGCACATAAATTGATGCTGTACTAATGCCCATTTGGGGCTAATTCGTATTGCGTTAGCGGGAAAGGAATAATTTGAGCAAGGCCTTATTGTATGTTTTTGAATTGGATATAATTTGAAAAAAAAGTAAGTGCCGATATCACGATCCTCTGCGACGGGAACACACAAATTCATTTATTTCATTTAAGATTATTTCACAAATTACTTTTCACTAGCACAATCCATTCTAATCCAGAAAATCCTGGTCATTCCTGCCTAATTTTCCAGAAGCCTTTAGGGTTTTTCGCCAGTAGCTTTCTTAGTTCCTCGTTTTTATAATCCCCTTTTATGAATTTCCCTTTGTTGTACTTGGCTAATTCAAAAGTTGGGTATGGAAATTCCATGGCTACAGTGGTATCGTTGGTATTAAAAGATAAGATATACATTTGTTCGTTTTTAAACGAAGTTAATGATAATAGGCCAATTGAAAAATTAATGCTTGAGAAATATTCACCAGG
>JBIKPL010000287.1:0-4160 GCA_044357485.1 Cytophagales bacterium | reverse complement strand
ACTCGCTATTTTTCTTGTGGTCAAATCATAGCGTATTAAAAGATTACCTCAACCCACAAGAAAAATGAGCTCAAACAAAGCCTCTCCCGCTAACGCAAAGCGAATTAGCCAATCATTTCAATTAAATTGAATGGCCATTTTAGCATCATAATTTTAAGTATTTTTGCTAAAAATGATTTACAAATGATGTGAATTGAGTTTTTCACCCTATTTACTTTCTATAGTAAACTATTTTACTCACATTTGAATAGTGTAAGTATAGTGATAGTTTTTCTTTAATAAATCAAATTTGAAATCAGGTACCATCATATTACTTTGCTTGTTTACTTTTTCATCCTTAGGATTCATGAAAATAATGGAACCCGTCTACAAAGGCTATTTTAAGGATATTATTTCCCATAACAAATCAACTATTAGTACTATAATCATTTCCGAATCAGCAATGAAAGCCATGAGGGCAAATGAATTGTTTGACAATAATGAATTTATGTATAAAGGAAAATTGTTCGACATCATTGCTATTTCTCAGTTTCAAAATAAATACTACATCAAATGCAAATTTGATAAACTAGAACAAGGCTTTATTTCTCTTGTTGAGGAATATGTAAAGGCCATACATCAAAATAGCCATGACAACAAAGTCCCTTCTATTTCACTAGAAAAAGACAGTAATTACTACGCACTAACCAAAGTTAACTTAAGTAAAAAATTTTCACTTTTATATAGTATTGAAACGCAATTTCAATATTTATTTTCCATAAAATCATTTTTTGCAATTCAGTTGTCGCTTCCCCCTATTACACGATAAGCCCCATTTTATCCCGTCAAAGCACAATTCTTCCAAAGAGAATTGAACAATCACTCTATTTTACAGCTTAAAAAAAACAATAATGCTGAAACAAATCATTACTATAGTAGCCATTAGTGGCGGAATAAGCTTTGGCCATGCACAAAGCATTACTGTAATTGACAAATCTACATTAGAAAACTTGCCATTGGTTACCATATTACTAGCCGACAGCAGTAAAATCACTACCGACAACAAAGGCGTTTTCGAATACGCTCAAGTACAAAAAAGCACAAAAATCACAATAAATCATCCAGGGTACGAACGTCTTAGTATAGCCACAAATGAATTAACTTCCCATAAAACAATATATTTAACGGAAGCTTCTTATTGTACGGAAGAGGTGGTGTTTACCGCAAGTAAATTCGAAGAAAAACAAAAAGAAGTTCCACAACAATCCATGATTATTAAATCAAGGGATATGGAATACATGAATGCCCAAAATTCAGGAGATGTATTACAACAGACGGGTAATATATTTGTGCAAAAAAGCCAATTAGGAGGGGGTAGTCCAATCATTAGGGGATATGAAGCCAATAAAGTATTAATGGTGGTTGACGGCGTAAGAATGAACAATGCCATCTATAGAGGAGGTCACCTTCAAAACATTATCACCCTAGACAACAACATGTTAGAAAGGGTAGAAGTAATTTATGGACCAGGTGCTGTTATCTATGGATCTGATGCGCTTGGCGGTGTCATGCATTTTCGTACCAAAAACCCAAAACTATCCAACGTTGAAACATTACAATCGAGTGGAGGTAGTTTTTACAGATTTAGTACGGCCAATAAAGAAGAATCCTACCATTTCAATCTCCAACTTAGTCATAAAAACATAGCATCGCTTACCAGTTTTACGAACAGTAATTTTGGAGATTTAAGAAGTGGTGCCAACTATAATACGATTTACGGAAATTGGGGAAAAAGATTACTGTATGCCCAACGTATCAATGGCAAAGATTCATTGATCACCAACAGTAGCCCCAATTTACAGGTAGGAACAAGCTATGACCAACAAGACTTTTTGCAAAAAATATTGGTCCAAACAGGAAACGTTACCCATATTGCCAACCTACAATTTTCAACGTCGAGCAATATCAATAGGTACGACAGGCTAACAGACCAAAAAGGTGCTGGATTAAAGTCGTCAGAATGGTATTATGGTCCACAAAACAGGTTATTTAGCTCCTATACCTTGGAATATGCCCCCAAAAACAACACTTTTTTTGACAAAGTGAGGTTAATTTATGCCTTCCAAAACATTGATGAAAGTAGAATTTCTCGCAACTTCGGAAGCCCCAACAGAGATACACGCATTGAAAATGTAAAAGTAAATGCTATCAACCTCGATTTTAATAAAATTATTCGTAAACATGAATTCAGGTACGGAGCAGAAAGAATCACCAATATAGTCACTTCTACCGCGAATAGGTTTAATATTTCTTCAGGTGCCACAACTATCCTTGATACCCGATATCCAGATGGAGGTTCCAAAATGAATAGTGTTGGGATTTACCTTTCACATGCAATTGAACTGGCTAAGCAATTTATTATTACGGAAGGAATTAGGTTTAGTAATTATGAATTGAATGCCAAGTTTAACAGCATAGCGGGCTTTAATTTCCCATTTGCAGCCATTAGGCAACAGGCATCTGCGATAAACGGAAACATAGGGTTTATCTTTCAGCCAGGCAAAGACTGGAGGTTTTCAACGCTGGGTTCGTCCGGCTTTAGAGCACCAAACGTTGATGACATTTCCAAAGTATTTGAATCTACTGGCGGAAATTTAATTGTACCTAACCCTAATTTAAAACCAGAATACAATTACAATGTAGAACTTAGTATTTCAAAAGTTTTCTTTAACAAAATAAAATTAGATTTTACAGGATACAATACTTGGGTTGTAAATGCCATTACCACCGGCCCAGCTCAATTTAACGGACTAGACAGCATTTTATACAATGGCGCGATGAGTAAAGTAAGTTCAAACAAAAATTCAGTAAATGCCTTGATTACAGGATATAGTGCAGGCATTTCTGCTGATATTACCAATTTCCTATCATTCACTTCTTCTTTGAATTATACTTATGGCAGAATTGAAACCGATACCACCGATTATCCATTAGACCATATTGCCCCTTTATTTGGGAGAACAAGTGTAATAGTAAAAGTCAAAAGGTTTAAAGGTGAACTTTGGGCATTGTACAATGATGCAAAAAAGAGCAAAGATTATAATTTACTTGGAGAAGACAATCAAGTATATTCAGCCAATACCACCTATGGATTTACGCCAGGTTGGATAACGTATAATTTAAGAGGTGCATACCATTTCAATGATCAACTACAACTACAAGTTGCCTTAGACAATATTCTAGACACCCATTACAGGCTATTCGCTTCTGGAATTAGTGCTCCTGGACGAAATGTAAGTGTCACTTTGCGTGCTCATTTTTAATTCAGCCTGCGAGAAAAATAATGGATGACAACACCACTAAAATTTAGCAAAATGAAAGACTATGGGCAACTATGATTTACCAAGGATTGGTGGCATTGGGATCATCCATTGCGGTAAGGTTAACGGCTACAACCGCTGTAATTTCAGGAACGGCTTTTTTGATGGCTTCTTCTACCCCAGCTTTCATGGTCATGGCCGACATTCTACATGAGCCACAAGCGCCGGTTAACTCCACCTTTACCACGCCATCTTCTGCGATTTCAATTAATTTAATATTGCCTCCATCGGCTTCCATATAAGGTCTAACGCCATTTAGGGCCTCTTCTACCCTAGCAATTAAGGATTGATTGATTTCAATATTTGCTTCCATGACTTATACTTTTATGTCTACTTTCTTTGTCTTGTCTTGTGTGGCATTTCTGATGGCTATTTGTTGCGCAACCGCTTCAGCCAAATCTTGAAAAGCATGTGCCGTGACATTATCATCCAATACGATAGGGCGTCCGGCATCTCCACATTCTCTAATGCTTTGTACTAAAGGAATTTGACCTAAATAATGTACAGCATAGGCTTCCGCCAAAGCTTTGCCACCGTCTTTTCCAAAAATATAATATTTATTATCAGGCAATTCTTCCGGAGTAAAATAAGCCATATTTTCAACTACCCCTAAGATGGGCACATTAATTTGTGGCTGTTGAAACATCGACAAGCCTTTTGAAGCATCCGCTAAAGCTACTTTTTGAGGAGTGGTTACAATAATAACCCCTGTTACAGGAACCGTTTGTACCAACGTTAAGTGAATATCGCTTGTCCCTGGAGGCATGTCAATTAATAAATAATCTAATTCATCCCATTTAC
>JBIKPL010000286.1:0-4168 GCA_044357485.1 Cytophagales bacterium | reverse complement strand
GCGTTGTAAGTAAGGATATGCTTTTGCTCAGTTTTAATCATGTAAATAAAAACTAATTTATTTTCATTTTAATGATGTGGACTTAAGTTTTTCTGATTGTAAGGGTATTGTTAATGTCACGGTAAGGAATATCCTAACTTTTGCTAATTCAATTAAATTTATGCCTCCAATGAATGGATGGATTTGTATTTTTTTGTAAAGGCTATTTCAATATGTTGTCGGCAAATGTTTGAGATGTCTATTGCATTTTGTGTTTCAAAAATCGTGAGAATACGTGGTTCATGTTTATTTATTATAAGTGGCTTATTTGGGGTGTACCATAGGGTTATATTGCCTTTTGTATTATTGCCACTATCGCTTACTATTCCCCAGAAATCATCCCAAGGGTATGCTTTAATTTTGTTTTTATTTTTCATAACCATTAGTTTTTGCGATGTGCCAACCCAGATGGTTTGTGTTGGAGAAATGAATTCACGTAATCCAACATAAAGAAGGAAAAGAAAGAGAAGTAGAAATATTGATGGAATGATTAATAAAACCATATTGACACCACTAAATAGAGACGAATCTAATAGTTGAAATGTATTGGAATTTGTGATTTGATGAAAATTATGAAATAAATTTGCCTTGTAATTTTTAAAAATGATTACCAATATATAATGTAAGGGAATAGGGAGTAGCAGGAGAAAAAATAGCGCTATTCGAATAGCACTTTTTATACTCATAGTTCGAGTAGAATCAATAATGAATATGGCCTTTTCATTGTCTAAGCTTTTTGCCATTTGTGTAGGGAGTTGGCTTTGTAGGTTCATCTTCTGCTTATCGTTGTGTTGGGGCAAATTCGTTAATTCTTTGCAAACAGATTTGATAAATGGTGTCAATTTGTGCTATTTCAACTATTTCAATGGTGCTATAATGAAATACCTCTGAACCGTTATCTCTGCTATCAAATTTGCCTATGATCAATTTTAGGGTTAAGTAATTGCTGTTTTTTAGTGGGTTAGTTTGAAACATTGACCAATGATAGCTTGTAGCTTCTTTATGGGTAACTATTACTAATCTTTTATTGGTGCCAATAAAAATTGGGCCATCAATTTTAGCCATTGTAAAAGTGTGGTATATTAGCCAGAAACCAATTGCTCCGCAAAACATTAAAAAATAAAAGCCACCATCAATGAAATGTCCTTTCCAAGGTTGAAGTTGCTGTGAAATAAATTTTGTCGATGACATGCTGCCATCAGCATTGTTGTTTAGTGAAATTGTGAACAACATAATCCACGTTAGTAAATTCCATAGAAGGGTTAAAGTTATCATTCCTTTGATTGTAGAAACAGAATGATGTCTATGTGCTTTTGAATGAAATTGTACTACTTCATGTTCGTCAAGTTGAATATATTGATGCAATTGATTCGTCATTACTAGGGTAACATTGATGGATGATGTAGTTATGTAATCGCTAATTGGTTTTAAAATTGAAGAACAAGCGGGGTTTACTTTAGTTAACGCAAGATAATAGAAATTTAGGGATTTGTATGCATGAATTGAACCGACCAGAAATGGCGATATTTATAATATGTTGATTTGAAAAAGTCGTCCATGAAAGCTTCTATTGCCTGGTTATACAATAAAATTAAAGCTTTATTGTTTAAACTTTAATTCTACTTCTCTTATTTTATCAAAGATTTATTTAGCTTTGAATCTATAAAGGTTTTAGGATATTTATTGGGAAAATTATTGTAACTATTATTAAATTAAATTATGCAGAAGTATTCAATATTGTGGGCCGATGATGAGATAGACTTATTGAAACCTCATATTATATTTTTAGGAACCAAGGGTTACGAGGTTACCCCAGTCGTAAGTGGTGCAGATGCGGTAGAGCATTGTCAAGAAAACAACTATGATATTGTTTTTTTAGATGAAAATATGCCCGGCATGTCGGGATTAGAAGCCTTGGCAATTATCAAATCCATGAAGCCTTCTTTGCCGATTATCATGGTCACTAAAAGTGAAGAAGAGCATATTATGGAAGAGGCTATCGGTTCGAAGATTGCTGACTACTTGATCAAACCTGTTAATCCATCTCAGTTATTACTGTCGGTTAAAAAGATTTTAGACAATAAAAGATTGGTGTCTGAAAAGGTAAACTTGGGCTACCAACAAGATTTTAGGAACATTAGCATGGCCTACAACGATACCTTATCGCATGAAGAATGGGCTGATATTTATAAGAAATTAGTGTATTGGGAATTGGAGTTAGAAGATTCCCAAGATTCAGGCATGGCGGAAGTGCTCGAAAATCAAAAGTCTGAAGCGAATGGTTATTTTTCTAAGTTTATCGCCAACCACTACGAAGCATGGCTTAACGACCCTAAGGTTTCAAGGCCTCTTTTGTCGAATCAATTGATGAAAAAGAAGGTGTTTCCTCTTTTAGAAGGAGAAGAACCTGTGTTTTTTATGCTTATCGACAATTTGCGCTACGACCAATGGAAAGTTTTGGAACCTATCATTTCCGCATTGTTTCATATTGAAGAAGAAAGCTCCTATTATGCCATTTTGCCCACCACCACTGCTTATGCCCGAAATGCTATTTTTTCTGGTTTAATGCCCTTGGATATGGAAAAACAACATCCAGATCTTTGGGTGAATGACGACGACGACGATGGAAAAAACAACAATGAAGATAAATTTTTGGCCCGTCAGCTCGAAAAAAATAAGTTAAACATCAAGATGTCGTACCACAAAATATTGAACCTTAGTCAGGGTAAATCCTTGGTTGATGGCTTGAATAATTTGATGACCAACAAACTGAATGTAATTGTATATAATTTTGTAGACATGCTTTCGCATGCCCGCACCGACATGGCCATGATTCGTGAGCTGGCGGGAGATGAAGCGGCGTATCGGTCATTGACAAAATCATGGTTCTTGCATTCTCCGCTGTATGATATTTTCAAAAAATTGGCAGATAAAAAAGTGAAAGTGGTAATTACCACCGACCATGGCACTGTTCGTGTAAAAAGGCCATTTAAAATTGTTGGAGACAAAGAAACCAATTCGAATTTGAGGTATAAGCATGGCAAAAACTTGAGCTATGAGGGTAAAAATGTTTTTGTTTGTACCAAACCAGAGCGCTTATTGCTGCCTCGTAGAAATGTAAGTACTTCTTTTGTGTTTGCCCAAGACGATTACTTCTTTGCCTACCCCAATAATTATAACCATTATGTAAGTCATTATAGAGATACCTTTCAACATGGCGGCATTTCTTTAGAAGAAGTAATTATTCCGTTTGTGGTGTTGAGGAATAAGTAGGTATTAAGTCTTAGGTATTAAGTATCAAGTACAAAGTTGTTATACCTTGTACTTTGTACTTAATACCTTGTACTTAATACTTAATACCTTGTACTTAATACTTTGTACTTAATACCTTGTACCTAAAAACATGCAACAAAAAACATTTTCCACGCTTACAGAACTTCCTGGTATTGCTGATTGGCTTATTGAGCTAGGCAAAGGGTTTGATATTTGGTTGTTTCATGGAGACATGGGGCTTGGTAAAACAACACTTATTAAGGTGATTTGTGCGCAGCTAGGCGTTGAAGATGAGGTGTCAAGTCCTACGTATGCCATTGTAAATGAGTATGTCACCAAGACCGCACAAACGGTTTATCATTTTGATTTTTATCGTATCAAATCTGAAGAAGAAGCTTATGATATTGGGGCAGAAGAATATATTGATTCGGGAAATTTATGTTTAATTGAATGGCCATCAAAAATTCAAAGCTTAATTCCATCTAAATATCTTGAAATAAAGCTATCTTTAGGAGATGATAATGCCCAACGCATTATTGAAGTGATGAGTGTTGGGTGTTATTGAAGTGATGAGTGTTATTGAAGTGATGAGTGTTATTGAAGTGATGAGTGTTGGGTGTTGAGGGTTTAGTATTAAATAGTCAATAATCATCATTCAACAGTACTATTAAAGAATATAATTAAAAGATGAGTTTAGGGTGATTATTCAACACTCAACACTCACAACTCAACACTATATAAGATGAGTTTAGGGTGATTATTCAACACTCAACACTCACAACTCAACACTATATAAGATGAGTTTAGGGTGGTTATTCAACACTCAACACTCACAACTAAATTAAAAGATGAGTTT
>JBIKPL010000285.1:0-4170 GCA_044357485.1 Cytophagales bacterium | reverse complement strand
AAAGCCGTTGCTGCCGGAGCAAGGATATGTTTGGCTGAAAAACTATGCAGTTCATCATTTTCACCATTCAATTCTACGATAGAAGTAGGAACTTTATCACTTACCAATGAAAAAATACCGTTATCGGTACCTACAAAAAAATGTTCTTCCATTTTTACGGCAATAAACTTTTCATGTCCTTTAAGTTGAGAATTTACGGCTACCAAATGCACACTTCCTTTCGGAAAATCTCTAAATATAGAACTCAACACAAAAGCACCATGTGCAATATCAAAAGGAGTAATCTCATGTGAAATGTCAACTATTTGAGCACTTGGGTTGTACTGAAATATTTTTGCTTTTACCGCGGCAACGTAGTGGTCTTTGCGACCAAAATCAGACATAAAGGTAATTATTGCCATAAATTTTGATAAAAAACATTAAATTTGATTTCTTACAAAAATACATAATTTTTGTATCTCGAAATACGTAAACTATCAATTAAAGTTAAGCTGCCTTGAACGACTTTATTTTTACTCTTGAAAATATATCACCTGTTGCGTTTTTTGGTATTGAAGACGAATACCTTAAGGTGATTGAAATGTGTTATCCTACGAGCAGGATTATTCCGCGTGGCAATGAAATTATTGTAAAAGGAACCCAGAAAGATTTAGCGCAAATTGAAGATGTTTTTAATGCTTTAGTGCACCATTTTCAAAAATACAACGCCTTAGATCTTGAAACAGTCGAAGCAATTGTGAAAACTGGTTCCCAGGCCCCAAGTGCAGGAGATGACGATGTTATTGTTTTTGGAAACAAAGGTAATGTCATTAAAGCCAGAACTACCAATCAACGTACGTTGGTGAAAGCATCAATTGAAAATGATATTGTTTTTGCTTTAGGTCCTGCTGGTACCGGTAAAACCTTTATTTCTGTAGCCTTAGCAGTAAAAGCATTGAAAAATAAAACGGTAAAGAAAATTATTTTCACAAGACCTGCTGTCGAAGCGGGGGAAAATCTTGGTTTTTTACCTGGTGATTTGAAAGAAAAAATTGATCCATATTTAAGGCCGATTTATGATGCTTTAGGTGAAATGATTCCTTCTGAAAAGCTTAAAATGTACCAAGAAACCAATATTATTGAAATTGCCCCGCTTGCGTATATGAGAGGACGAACACTAAATAATGCTTTTGTGATTTTAGATGAGGCTCAAAATACGACACCGATGCAGTTAAAAATGTTTTTAACACGTATGGGACCTTCCTCTAAAATGATTATCAATGGCGATACTTCTCAGATTGATTTAGCCCCCAAACAAAAATCAGGATTGGTAGAAGCAACCACCATTTTACAAAATATTAAAGGGATAAGCTTCGTTACTTTAGACGCCAAAGATGTACTTAGGCATAAATTGGTGAAAGATATTATTTTAGCGTATGATAAAAATAGTAAAACAACTCATGACTAAATTTTTATTGATTCCTTTCTTATTTCTTTTAGTAACAACTACACTAAGAGCGCAATCAATTCTTCCCGTTTCGGAAGATAGGGGATGTGCAACCATGCTTCATAACCAGTTTCTTGAAACAAAGTATCCTACATTCAAAAAACAAAGGGAACAATTTGAATTCAAATTAAACAATCAAATTCAATTCAATAAATACACTCGTCAGCATGCTGCTACTGTTGTAACGATACCTGTGGTAGTGCATGTAATACATAATATAAAGGATGGCAGCATTGGCGGGACTAATATCAGTGACGAACAAATTTATTCTCAAATTAAAACGCTGAACAACGATTATAGAAAAATGCCTGGTACGATGGGATTTAATACTAATCCTGTTGGGGTCGATACTAAAATTGAATTTTGTTTGGCCTTAACCGATCCCAATTGCATGCCAACCAATGGTATTACACGACACTATTCGGCAAGGTCAGATTTTGATTTTAATAATGACAATGAAGTAATAAAGGCCTTTGGCTATTGGCCAAGTGATCAATATTTAAATATTTGGGTCTGTAATTTAGCCAATAATGTGTTGGGGTATGCACAATTCCCTAACTACACCACTTTACCCGGATTGAACCAATTTGAACTTGGCGCAACCACAGATGGCGTTGTAATTAAAAGTACGTCATTTGGTAATCAGACGGGAACCGCTAACAGTGGTATTTTTAAATACGGTAGAACTGCCACCCATGAAATTGGCCATTGGTTAGGGTTGAAACATATTTGGGGCGACTACGAAAGCTCACCCAATTGTGATACCGACTATTGCGAAGATACACCTCCACAAGGTTCTAAATCACCCTCTAATGCTTCTTGCCCTACGAGGTTTTCTACTTGTGGGGATCAATTATATCAAAATATGACTGAAAATTATATGGATTATTCTGCTGATGCTTGTATGAATATTTTTACATACGATCAACAAACAAGAATGCAAACAACATTGAATGTAAGCCCATTAAGACTAAAATTATTGTCTGCTAAAGGATGTCAATATAATACCACTGCTGCCTATCCGCTTCAGGTTGATTTTGATACCCACTTGGCAAATTTATGGCAAATTGCTGGCCCTGAAAACCAATTTCTTTGGTCAACCACTAATCCAGGCGCTAAAAAAAGTGCTGCCTCTATCTTGTGTAACAACAAACAAAGCATTGCTGTTGGAGCTTATAGTAATTTCGATAGTCCATTTATCAATTTCAAAGAAGCCGCTAATCCTGTTTTGATTTTTGATTTTTCCTATCCTGCTACAAGCAATGGCCTAACAGATACCCTTATTTTATATTATGCACAAGGTTGTAGTACTGATGATTTTGTGCCATTTGATACGTTAACGGGAACTTCTCTGATTACCTCCACGCAATCGGCTACGATTGCTTATCAGCCTTCGGAAACAGATTGGAAAACAAAGAAAATAAATTTACCATTTCTTAAGAATATTGAACAAGCTAAAATAAGGTTCAAATGTATTAGTCAACAAATTGCTTCTCTGTACCTCGATAATATCAATATTTCGTCTTATAACCTAGGTTGTTATGTTGGTACTGACCATATTTTGCATTTTGATAGAGCGAGTTTGGCTGAAAATGAAATGGCTTTTATAAAAGTATTTGATCTCAATGGTAAATTATTGGAGTCGAAAACAGTATATGCTGACAGTAATGACTTATATAGTTATGATTTGAATCATCTCGCTTCAGGTATGTATATCGCCGCTGTACAAACAAAAATTAACGCTTCTCAAACAAAGTTTATCATCGCACATTAATTTTTTTTTAATTTTTAACGGTATGAATTTTTCATTTTTAAATTGGGATAAATACCCCTTTTTGAGGTATGTTATTTTGCTTATTTTGGGGATTTTGGGTGCCTCTGTTTCTGATGTTTCTTTTAATTGGTTTTATTATGATGCTTTTATTGTTTTGTTTATCATTTTATTAGGAATTGCCCCCATTAGAGGTTATGTTTTACTAGGCTATATTTTGGTCAGTGGCTTTTTTTTAGGGATTCTCCATCAGCAAACACTTACAAATATCCCAAGCCATCAATCATTTATTGGAAAGGTAGACCAAGTCATATTGATTAAAAAAACAGGTGCCCAGGTACTTCTAAAAGTATCGAATCTTGAAAATCAAAGGCATAGTTCTATACCTGTAAAATTAATGGTGTTGACATATTTGCCCAAAAGGGTAGGGGATTTTACCTCAATTTCCTACGGAGATGAAATTCATGTAAACGGCAAAATTAAGGTAATCGCAAGCGCTGAAAATCCTGGTGGTTTTAATCCACAAAAATACTGGAAAAATCAAGGGGTATTGCTCAATAGTTTTGCCGAACATGCAGTCGTGGTAAAAAAAGGAAATGCTTACGATTATAAATCCATCGCATTGAACACGAGGCAATACTGTGACCGAATTTTTAGAACCTATATTACCGACACTTCAGCGTATGCTATTGTTACCGCTATGGTGGTAGGTTTACGAACCCAACTGAATGTTGAGTTGAAAGAAGCCTATGCCAATGCAGGCATTATTCATGTAATCGCCATTTCTGGTTTACATATCGCCCTGTTTTTTGTGTTGATTAATGGACTTTTGTCACATGTTATACAATCAAAACTGCTCTTGGCAATCATTGTTTTACTGATCATTTGGTTTTATTGTTTTGTGGCTGGCATG
>JBIKPL010000284.1:0-4172 GCA_044357485.1 Cytophagales bacterium | reverse complement strand
GCCTAAAATTGGGATTGGGAACAAAATCATGAATAGCATCAAACACTGGATTTCCGACATAATCTACTTCAAAATCAAATTTTTTGTAAAATTCTTTTTCAAATGGAATTATGACAAACATTTTATCTACTAAACGTTTGATTTTATGGGCACGAGATTGGTTCCAAGCCCATATTTTGGGAGAAATATAATAATAAACTTTGATGCCGGCTTTTTTAGCTTCCGCTGCTACCCTTAAATTAAAACCAGAAAAATCAACTAAAATTAACACATCAGGTTTGTAGTCGATTAAATCAGCTTTACAATATTTCAGGTTTTTAAAAATTGCACCAAGGTTAGAAAACACCTCCCAAAAACCCATAAATGAAATTTCTTTATAATGACGGTACATGGTACCGCCAGCAGCTTGCATCATTTCGCCACCTAAAAATCTAAATTCTGCTGCGGCATCTTCTTTGATAAGTGACTTGATAAGGTTTGAAGCATGTAAATCTCCAGATCGTTCTCCTGCAATAAGATAATATTTCAATGTATTATTTTTAAACTGATGTATAGCTGATGTTGATTTTATCCAAAATATTCTACAAAATTTCTGGGCGTTTCATAAAGTTTTATAGAATGTAATTCGGCTTTCGGAGCCATTAATTTAATCAATGGGGCTAATATTTTCCAAAACTCCATGGCCAAAATTTCTGTACTTGCAAATTTCCCTTCCATAAAATCTACGTCCAAATTCAAGTTTTTATGGTCTACTTTATCGATAACCTCCTGACGAATAAGGACACTTAATTTTTTCAAATCAATGACAAAACCCGTGTCAACCGCTGGTTCACCTTTAACCGTTACAATTAAATCAAAATTATGACCATGCCAATTGTGGTTACAACAAGGGCCAAAAACCTCTATATTTTTCTCTTCAGACCAATTGTTATTGTATAACTTATGCGCGGCATTAAAATGTTCTACTCGACTAATGTAAATCATTTAGTTTTAAATAGGTGGTACATATCAAAGACAAAAATCGCAGTTTAATTTCGATAAAAAAATGATTTTCTACATTTAGTTCGTAAATGCTTGCAACGAAACACAAAACCATACACAAGCATTACTATTACAATCTTATTATCAATACGTTACTATTGTTCATCCAATAAAGTAAACCTTGAATCGTATGCCCTAATAAATATCGGTCATGAATTGATCTCATTAAACAATGAATAGGTTTACCAAAAAACGTATGTTTTAATTTGCAAACCTATTTATCACAAAATAAGCAATTCTTAAAAAAACAATTAAACAAAACCTATAATCAACATTTAAACAAGCAGTTAATGCACAAAAAATACAATCAAATAGGATAGTTAAAACAATACCTATAACCAACATTAGGATTTTTGTAATACTATTTGCTTTTTTGTATAGTTTAAAATTAATACACAAACCATTAATTCAATGAAAAAAATCATTTTAAGTATTGGTAGCATTGTTTTGTTATCATTGTCCTCATGCACAATAAGTCAACAATTTATTACCACAGGTAATCCTGTAGGAACTAAAGTTGGGGTAGCTTCTGCAAAAACATCAGACATAGACTCTGATTTCAGTATTCAATCTGCTGCAAAAAAAGGTGGTATCACTAAAATTGCAACAGTAGATGTAGTTGTTAAATCTTATATATTTTATATTAAAGGTATTACAACTGTTACAGGAGAATAATTTTCAACTCAAATCTTACATTAAAATGAAAAAAAATATACTATTTGCTTTAACTGGAATCAGTGCGGCAATTTTAAGTTCATGTACTTCAATTATGCCGGTAGCGGTTTCTGACGCTAAAATTGGCACAAAAACTGGCGTTTCTAAAACGAGTGTAGTGTTAGGTACCCTTGTTTTAAACAATGGTTATGGTGTGGCTGAAGCTGTTAAAAATGGTAAAATCACTGGTGGCGTTGCAACAGTTGATGAAAAAACCACCAATTATTTATTCTTTTTCACAAAAGAATTAATTGTAACAGGAGAATAATTTAACCATACTAGAAACTAAAATCATGAAAATAATTAAAAATTTAATCATTGCAGGTGCCGTTGCTACTTTAGCTTCTTGCTCAATGAGTTACCCAGGATTTGCTACTAAAAACCCAACAGGTTCTAAAGTTGGTGTTGCACAAAGAACAATATTTTTAGGATTAGCATTTGGTACAACTGACTTAAGTCTTCAAACAGCTGCCCAAAATGGCAAAATCACTAAAATTTCAACGGTTGATTATGCAGTAAAAGGCGGTTTGTTTTCAAAAACATACAGTGTAACGGTAACTGGAGAGTAATTTAATTTTCCTTTTTACTAAAAAATAGTCCTGATGATTACATCAGGACTATTTTTATTTACAACTCATGCATTTTTCGCTTCGATTTCGATAGGCATTTTATATTATAAAAATCAATTTCTTTAGGTTCTAAAATTTTAAGCCTACAATATTGTGCTTTGCGTTTTTTGAAGGATTAATATATACCACAATATTGGTTATTGAAGAATCTCTTTTTACTTCCGTTTTAAACATTATCAGCTTACCCTTTTGATGTTGAGCATCTGTAAAATCAAGCAATTTAAAACCATATAATATTGCATCCCGAGGATTACTTGCTACACTATCTATAGTGGTACAAACATTTTTCAAGTTTGCTACATTTACCAATTGTGTTTTCAGCTCCTCCTCTAAAAGCATATACATTTTGGTATAATCTTTAGCAATAAATGCATCATTAAAACTGATGACATTGGCCATACATGCATCAATCAACGCTAAATCTTTTTTAGCATACCGAATATGGTTGGTATAAAGTCCTTCCCCTGTATCTCTTTTAAATTTTATGTTTACAAAATCATAATCTTCTTTACTATTCAACAGTTTTTGTTTTTGAAAAAACAGCAAAGCAGCAATTGCACTTAAATCTTCACTTGCCACCGAATGATTATTGAGCACAGGACCTCCTTTAAATTCAATAAACATGCCTTTGATGTTAGCAGAATCGAGTAGTTCAATTTGAAGCGAATCACACTTCACTAAAGACTTCATTTCCTCATAATCAAGCTCATTGAATTCTTGTTTACAAGCACTAAAAATGAGACACCAACAAACCAATACAATACTAAATTTCATATTTTTCACGATTAAATCACTATTTCAACTCCATAAATTATCACCAAACTACTGACCAAACAATGCATTGACACCATTTCAACTTAAGACCTGGTAACAACATGAGCAAAAAAACAGCTTACCTTTTAATAAAAGATAAGCTGCGTTTCAAATAAATGCATTGGTTCAGGAAAAAAACAAAATTTTATTTTTTAATATCCTTAATTACACCCATTGCCTCATGGAGGTAAATGTCTTTTTTAAGTGTTTTGATATAAGTTTTTGTACGTTCCATTTTAGTGGAATCTACCATAGGTGATTCGTCTGCTTTTAAAACATTAAACTCCCATCCTGTAATTTCCTTATCGATGTCTTTAAATTTATCATCTTCTTTTTTTGCGCTCAGTAATTCCGCTCTATAATTTACTAAATTTAAGGTTTGTAGTGTATTGTCTTGTTTGTGTTTTAAATGTTCAGCGCTGGCGTTAATCATTTTAAACACTTCATTTTTATCAACCCTAGCGGCACTTTTAGTCTTTATTTTTTCTAAGTCAACCCCGTTTTTTTGCACCCATTCATCATAAACGGCTGGTGCAATTTGATCCCAAGGCATGGCAAAATCCATTTCTTTTTCACCTAAATCAAGGTATTTATAAACATCAGGAACAATTACATCAGGAATTACACCTTTTAATTGTGTGGAACCGCCATTGATTCTATAAAATTTTTGAGTAGTAATTTTAGCCGACCCAATAGGATTCAATTCTTTATACATGTAAGGCAAATCGAGTTCAAAAATTCTTTGCACAGTACCTTTACCAAAAGACGTAGTACTTCCAATAATCACCGCTCTTTTGTAATCTTGCATGGCCGCGGCCAAAATTTCGGAGGCAGAAGCACTAAACTGATTCACTAAAATTACCAATGGCCCATCGTACACCACCCCTTTGAATTCATCTCTCAACACAGCAGGTTCACGTTCTTTGCTTTTCACCTGCACAATTGGTCCTTCATCTATAAAATAGCCACCCATGG
>JBIKPL010000283.1:0-4178 GCA_044357485.1 Cytophagales bacterium | reverse complement strand
TGCTTCACCGTGAGAGAGTATCATTTTTTCGAGCTCAAAATTCGGAATTACTGTTATGGAAATAACAATACCATTTTCCAAACGTTCTTTAACTTTCATCGATTCGTGAATTGGTTTGGTAATAATGTAAGGCGCTAAAATTTGATCAAAAAATAACCTTACGTCTACCAGTTCGCCATCAACAGGCTTTGTTACCCCTATAATATCTTCAAAATATTCAGTGAAATTAATTTCCGTTTCAATAAAAGATACCTGAGTGGTTGTTTCAATGGACGCTATTCGATCTAATGCCAAATTTGAAATAGAGCTATATTTATCATTCATTCCAAATAAAAACCATCTCAAATTATATTGTTTTAAATAATAAGGATGAACAATATATTCTTCTGACAATTCAGCTTTAAAACTCTTATAAGTAATTTTCAAAGCAGTTTTGCTATGGATGGCATCAAACAAAACACTTAAATGCTCAATTCCTTTTAAGTATTGATTTTGTTCAAAAGCGATGATTTCTTGATTGGTAGATTTAAAACCAAATGAAGTTTCAAGCTTAGGGATTAGTTCCTGCACCCATTCAAATTGTGGTAAACCCTTAAACCTACTCAATACCATTAAAGCCGACTTCATTTGTTCGGCCTCCTGTGCATTGATTGGGCTATTTGTAATAGAAAAATTAGGGTCAACATACCTAAAGTACCTAAATTTTCCAACTTTAAAATCTTCCTTCAACTCAATACAAAAACCTTCAGACGATTGCATAAACTCTATATCCTTGTACAACTGTCTTTTTTGAATGCCATTTGAATCTGGATCAATATCTAGCAATACCTCATTAATAGCGACTAACAACTCTTTTGTAGAATACCGTTTACTCGTATTTCTGAAACATTTATCTAAAATTTGATAACGAATAAAAGCATTTTTATTGATTGCCATAACCTGAGTTTACGTGTGCACTTAGAATGCAAACATAGGAATTAAGTTTGTATCATCAAAACGAAAAGGATATTTTATAATGTAAAAGACGAATTGATGAATAAAATAAATTAAGTTAAATTTGAAGTTTGTTATACCATAACTTTTAATTTAATACTAAATCAATTAGATTTAAAAAATAATACTTCGAAAGAAAGATAAAATTAACAACATAAAATGATTGAAAAAATAGGCATTCAAAACTTTAGAGTTTTTAAAGATTATACAGAGTTCGAGATTAAACCTTTAACAATTTTATCAGGGCCTAATAATTCAGGGAAAAGTTCATTTACTAAGTTATTAAGATTATTAAAAAATGGTGTTGAAAAATTAAGTTTTGAAAATGGATCTCATAATTTAGAAGATTTTGATTCTGTACTAAATTGGCAAAGTGATTCAAAAGAATTAATAATTTCAATCTCAGATACTAGTTCTATATTAGGAGACAATCACTCATATCAATATAGCTACATCAATATTGAAAACAATATTTTTTTAAACAACTTATCAATTTTTAAAAATAATATTAAAATTTTTGAAAATAAAGTATCTTTAGTTAAACATCGTTTTACTGGTGTTAATGAAAATTTTTCTATTGAAGAAATCAATTTTAATGTAAAATTTAATATCAAAGCCATATTTGATATAATCTATAATATGGATTTCAAAGTTAATATTTTAAAATGTAAAAACTTAAGTGAAAATGAAATTATATATAGTAGAATAGTTGGTGATGGATTTGGTGGTGATGGAATAAGAAAAAATATCAATGTTAACAAGGTAGATAAATATAAATACGCCCATCTATCTAACAATTATATTTGGACTAATGTAAAGTTAAATGAATACAATACATTATTGATTGATCCAAATGATACTTATTTAAAAAAAATAAATAAAACGTGTTTGGAATTAATTGATAACATTAAAAATTTAGAAATAAATTATTCTTTGTTTGATATTATTATATTTAATACAAATTGTACTCATAAATATTTAGAACAAATTTTAACCATTCAAAATGAAGTTTTTGAAGAATATGAAAGCATAGAAGACATTAATAGTAAAAAAGACTCTTATTACAATAATGAATCTTTAGCTTATATTGGTCAAAAAATTAAAGATAAAATCTTGCTTAAACTTTCAATTTATGGCATTACTGAGGAAAATATAGTATCGTCAATGATTACAAATATGTTATTTAATAAAGACAGTTTACCATTTGAGTTTAGAGGATTTTCTCATCGATTTGACACTAAACTACATTTTAAAGATAATTTTATTACATCATTATACTTTGAAACAAACTTAAAAAACACAGAGTATCTTTCAGCAAACAGGGGTAATCAAAAAAGAGTACTTTCAAATAAATCAGAAAATGATATAGATGAAATTGTTGTTAACTTTTATAATAAATTTGCAAAAAACAATTTAGTATCAAAATATTTTACAGAAATTTTAGAAATTTTAGAAATTGAAGGAACATTGGAAGTAGAAAGATTTGAAAATGTAATATCGTTAGTTTATTTAAAGAATAATGATCGAAAAATAAATTTATCAGATTTAGGATTTGGGTTTTCTCAACTTTTACCTATTATAATGAAAATTTCAACTTTCAAAAACACAAATCAAATTATTATTATTGAAGAACCAGAGGCTAATTTACATCCAAATTTACAATCAAAATTAGCTGATATATTTGCCGTTACATTAAAATATTTCCCTGCATTCAAATTCATTATTGAAACTCATAGTGAATATTTCATAAGAAAACTACAATATTTAGTTGCTAAAAAAGAATTTGAAATAAATGATACCGTTATTTATTATTTTAATGCAGATAAATATGTCACAAGAGATGAACCTAAAGTAAAAAGGATTAATATAAAACCAAATGGAAATTTAAGCGATAATTTTGGAACTGGTTTTTTTGATGAAACAACTCAATTACAATTTGATTTGATGAAAATTAATAAAGTTCAAAATAATTAACTGACATGGAACTTTATATTGAAAAAGCTTTTTTAGATAATTTCTACAAAGCATATAATGAGGAGAATCTTTCAAAAGGTCAACAAGCACTTTATACTATATTAAAAGATTACAATAATATTGATTGGTTCTTCAATTATAAAATTGCCAATCCGCAAGAGTATGAATCACTTAAAGCCGAAAATCCATTTTTCGGCTTTCGTTCATTATATAGCTTCCCTAATGAAATCGATTCTATAAAAACACATTTCTTTGAACAATCGAATTGCAAACAAACCTTAATTTTTACTAATGATGAGGAAACTTGGTTCGATGCGGCAGAAAATAAAGGCGCGTTGTGTTTTTCATTTGCCCAATATGAAAATAAAATTGAAACTATAATAAATATTTGCCAATTCAAAATAGATTTAAGCGAAAACTTTCAAGGGTGGTCCGCCCTTTCTAACCTAAGCAAACTTCCAATTAATCAATTAGTTATAAATGATAATTATATTTTAACTGACAAATCAAATCAAAAAATAGCTAATAATTTAGTGCCTATTCTGAAAGAAATATTGAATAAAAGACTAAATATTAAAGTAAAGCTTGAAATATTTACAAAAACGAATGAGAAGGAAGCACAAATTAGAAAAAATGATTTATCGAATTATTTTAAAGAATTTAATTTAGATATTTCATTAATTCAAAATGACTTAACTAGTAATGTAAACTTTCATGACAGGTTAATTTATACTAATTTTTTAATTATAGATAGTGCAAGTGGCTTCAATTTGATTCCTCATAAAACATCTAATTCGCAATTAATTGTTGAAAACATTTTTGATAAATATTCATACAAACGCAGAAATAAACATGTAGAAATGCTTGAAGCATACTTCGCCAAAATATCCAATCCTGCAATTTTTGACACAATGAGTTTTAAATTTATTTAATAAATAACTAAATCATAAATCAAAACTCAATTCAGAGAATTATTACAATACCTCATTAATAGCTACTAACAACTCTTTTGTAGAATACAGTTTACTCGTATTTCTGAAACATTTATCTAAAATTTGATACCGAATAATAGCATTTTTATTAATTCTACTTTAACAGATTAGATTATACTTTCTCTTTATAATATCGATTGATATCTTTTTGTCGTTTTTGATGCCTTCGTGCTATTTTTTCTTCTGCAGGTAATGGTTCTACTTCTTCAAGGTAGTTGG
>JBIKPL010000282.1:0-4181 GCA_044357485.1 Cytophagales bacterium | reverse complement strand
ACGTATGTTGGGAAAAGAAGCATGCTGGGTTCCTGGAACAGACCATGCTTCTATTGCCACGGAAGCGAAAGTGGTGGCGATGTTAAAAGAAAAAGGCATCAACAAAAAAGACCTGACCAGGGACGAGTTTTTAAAATATGCCTGGGAATGGAAAGAAAAATACGGGGGCATTATCCTCGAACAACTTAAAAAACTAGGCGCTTCTTGCGATTGGGACAGAACCCGTTTTACCATGGAAGACGATATGTCGGACGCAGTAATATCGGTGTTTGTAGACTTGTTTAACAAAGGGCATATTTACCGAGGGGTGCGTATGGTCAACTGGGATCCGCAAGGGAAAACGGCTTTGTCTGACGAGGAGGTGATTTTTAAAGAAGTCAATTCAAAATTATACTACGTCAATTACAAAATAGTAGGCGTGGAGGGACAATTTTTAACCGTGGCCACCACCCGTCCTGAAACCATTTTGGGCGATACCGCCATCTGTGTAAATCCTGACGATGAGCGTTACAAACATTTGGTGGGCAAAAAAGCCCTTGTCCCTTTTGTAAACCGCGAAATCCCCATTATTGCAGACGACTATGTTGACATCGCATTTGGAACGGGCTGTTTAAAAGTTACGCCTGCGCATGATATCAATGACTATAACTTGGGTGTAAAACACAAGCTGCCGGTAATTGATGTGATTGCCGATGATGGTACATTAAATGCCGCTGCCGGGTTTTATATTGGTGAAGATCGCTTTGTGGTGCGTAAAAAAATTGCCAAAGACCTTGATGCTTTGGGTCAATTGGTGAAGGTAGAAGACATCAAAAACAATGTTGGTTTTTCTGAAAGAACCGATGCGGTAATTGAGCCTAAACTTTCCTTACAGTGGTTTATGAAAATGGAGGAGCTGGCCAAACCTGCTTTGGATCATGTCATGAACGACGACATACAATTGCATCCTCCGAAATTCAAGAACATGTACCGTTCTTGGATGGAAAATGTAAGGGATTGGTGTGTTTCTCGTCAGTTGTGGTGGGGACAAAGAATTCCGGCTTTCTATTTACCGAATGGGGAATTTGTAGTAGCCACTACGGCTGAACAAGCGTTGGTATTGGCACAAGCCATTGATCCAACGTATCAATTATCTGATTTACGTCAGGATGAGGATGTATTGGATACTTGGTTCTCGTCTTGGTTATGGCCAATTTCTGTGTTTGACGGCTTCAAAAATCCTGACAATCCTGATATCAATTATTATTATCCAACCAATGATTTGGTAACGGCTCCAGAGATTTTATTTTTCTGGGTAGCGCGTATGGTCATTGCGGGTTATGAATACCGTGGAGAAATGCCTTTCAAAAATGTATACTTGACGGGTATTGTACGTGATAAACAAGGACGAAAAATGTCTAAATCGTTGGGCAACTCGCCTGATCCTTTGGATTTGATTGAGCAATATGGGGCCGATGGTGTTCGTATAGGCATGTTGTTTAGTTCTCCTGCGGGGAATGATTTGTTGTTTGATGAAAAATCGGTAGAACAAGGCCGTAACTTTAGCAATAAAATTTGGAATGCTTTCAGGTTGGTAAAGGGTTGGGAAGTAATTCCTTTGGAAGGAGAGAACCTGAATAAACCTGCCATAGAATGGTTTCAAGCTAGGTTTGATGCCGTGTTGCTAGAGTTGGAAGACCATTTTGGTAAATACAAAATGTCGGATGCTTTGATGAGCATGTACAAATTGATTTGGGATGATTTCTGTGCTTGGTACCTCGAAATGGTGAAACCTGGTTACGAACAACCAATTGACCAGGAAACCTACAATGCAACGATTCATTTCTTTGAACAAATCTTGAAAGTTGCCCATCCATTTATGCCGTTTATCACCGAAGAATTATGGCATGAATTGGCTGATAGAGGTCCTAAAGATTGTATTATCGTAGCCGAATGGCCAAAACCTGAAACGGTAAATACCGAAGTATTGGCGCAAACCGAACAGGTTTTTGAAATTATTACGAACGTTCGTAACATCAGAAATAGCAAACAAATTGGCCCTAAAGTACCTTTGGTATTATTGGTAACTACCCAAGACCAAAGCATTTACCTGAAATACGACAACCTGCTTAAAAAACTTTCATGTTTATCGGCCATTGAGTTTGTAACAACCGAACAACCAGGCGCCATAGGCTTCGTGGTAAAAGCCGACAGTCTTTACATTCCATTGGAAGGTGAAGTCGACATGGAAAAAGAAAAAGAAAATATGCTCAAAGAATTGGAATACAATAAAGGTTTCTTGATTTCGGTAGATAAAAAATTAAGTAACGAACGTTTTGTAGCCAATGCTCCGGAAGCAGTATTGAACATAGAAAGACAAAAACAAGCCGATGCCAACGCCAAAATCAAATCTTTAACACAAAGGTTGGGTACTATGGGTGTGGTATTGTCATAATGCAACATCACCATACCGTTTACAAACTAGCGCATCAAGCAGGTGCGTTGAGTAAATATTATGGAGATTCTTAAAGTTAAAACCTTAATTGTCAATAAAATACAAACTACTTGGTAAGTACGTTTGATGTGAGTGGTAGCGTTGTAATGTTATCCAATGAAAGTAAAAAAGCGTCCTGGTAACAGGACGCTTTAAATGTCTATTCTCCAATAGGTTTTAATTTACTTTCACTTAATTCTACTTTAACAGATTAAAAAAGAAATAAAATTACTATTGTGTAATTGATTGAAAAATTGTATTTTAGGGTATAAAAAAAATGCAAACTATAGTTTAAAAGTCACCCTAATATATAGCCCATTATGCCAAGAGCAATGTTTCGACCGTTAGAAAACGGTTCAAAAAATATTCCCATAATAAACGTCTGATATTCAGGACTAAAACAAAATATTTATTAACTCAAGCAGAACTTTATGCCGAACATTTAGTGGTTACAGAGCGTGGTTCTAGAAATATTGAAGTAATGACTGCCAATTTTCCTGAAAAAGAATATCATAGAATACAACATTTTATTAGTGATTCTCCCTGGAGTGCTAGAGAACTTATTGATTCTGTAGCACAAGACGTAAATGAACTTTTTAAAAATAAATCATCTGTTGGTTTACTCATTGATGAATCTTCAGAAGAGAAAAAAGGAGATTTTTCAGTTGGTGTAGCTCATCAGTATTGTGGGAACTTAGGTAAACTAGCTAATTGTCAGGTTGCTGTATTTGCCACATTGTGTTCTGATGAAAATTTTTCACTCATTGATGCAGAATTATATTTACCAACATCATGGATCAATGACAAAGCAAGAAGAGAAAAAGCAGGCGTTCCTTCAGGTATTGAATATAGAAAAAAGGCACAAATAGCTTTAGAAATGATTCAACGAATACAAAAAGCAGGTGTTCGCTTTGATTATGTTGCCGCTGATAGTCTATATGGTCACGATGTAGCCTTTCGTGCAGGTTTAGATGAATTAGGGATTATATTTTTAACTGATACACATAAAGATACAAAAATTTACTTAGAGGAATTTAATATTGAGATACCAGAAAAGAAAGCAGGATCAAGAGGTAAAACACCAACTGTAGCCAAACCAAACAAAGAAGCATATAGAGTGGATAAATACATAGAAAAACTCCAAGAATATGATTGGGAGAAGGTAGTTTTACGCAATGGTTCAAAGGGCGCTTTAGTAAGTCAAATACATGGTAAAGAAGTATTTATAGAAGAGAATGGGGTTTGTAAAAAAAGGACATTAATTATTAGAAAAACCAAAGAACATAAAAGTGAACGTATTCATTATATTATTTCAAATCAAAGTCTAGAAAATTATACAGTAAAGCAACTCGCAGAATATCAGAGCACAAGATATTATATCGAACAATCATTTAGAGAGGCAAAGCAAAATATAGGGATGTGCGATTACCAAGTAAGAGGATGGTTAGCATGGAATCATCATATTGCACTAAGTATAATGGCATTAGCCTTTTTAACGATAGAAAAATTAGAACATCAAAACGAAATGCCACTATTATCATACAGAGATATAAGAGATATGATAATAGTAGATTACCTTGAAGAATTGAAGCCTTTATCAATAGCAGTAAAAATAGAAAGAAGGCATCAAAAAAGGCAAAAAGACATCAATCGATATTATAAAGAGCAAACTTAAGCTAATGTGTTAAAGTAGAATTAAACAAGATAT
>JBIKPL010000062.1:0-11135 GCA_044357485.1 Cytophagales bacterium | reverse complement strand
CCGAAGGGTATCGCCCAAATAATTTAAAAACGCTATTAAAATAATATTCAAGAAAATTATGCTAAGATTAAAAATATAAAAAACATACAAATTCAAGCACAGATACTTTTGCAACACCCTTAATCATCTCCATCCACAGAAAATCATCTAGCGCCAATGATATTTATTTAAGTATCCTTGTAAATTTTCAAGTGTTTTTACACCTGTAAATTCATACCTTGTCATATTAAAAACAAAGATAAGCAAATTATCAATTTGTGCGACCTAAACGCCTATACCTAATATTTTAATTTATTATTGGGCACCAAAACCTAAACGGCTTCTTACTTTTGTTAACACTTGTTGTGCAATTGCGCTTGCTTTTTTAGCTCCTTTTTGGAGTTCTATTTCAATGGCTTCTGTGTGCGCCATATAATGGTTAAATAGCGCACGTTCTTTGGCATATTTAGCCACAATTAATTCATATAAAGCCAATTTAGCATGGCCATAACCGAAATTGCCTTCGAGGTATTTTGTTCTCAATTCCGCAATTTGGGAGTCGGTTCCTAGCAAAGTGTATAGTTTAAATACGTTGCAGGTATCAGGGTTTTTGGGCTCTTCTAAGGGGGTGCTATCGGTGACGATTAAGCCAATATTCTTTTTTAATTCCTTATCAGACAAAAATATGTCAATAAAATTATGGTATGATTTACTCATTTTTTGACCATCTGTACCTGGTATGGTCATGACACTTTCATCTACTTTCACTTCCGGAATGACCAATGTTTCTCCGTATTGGGCATTAAATTTAGCGGCAATGTCTCTGGTCATTTCAAGATGTTGCACTTGGTCTTTTCCTACAGGAACAATATTTGCCTCAAACAATAAAATGTCGGCAGCCATTAAAACAGGATACGTGAATAAACCGGCATTGACATCGGCTAATTTTTCGGATTTGTCTTTGAAAGAATGGGCATTGGCTAACATCGGAAATGGCGTTAAACAATTTAAGTACCAGGCTAATTCACAAACTTCAGGAAGATCAGATTGGCGATAAAAAAGATTTTTATCGGTATCAAAGCCAAAAGCCAACCAAGCGGCAGCGGTAGCATATACGTTATTGCGACGGGTTTCGCCATCACGTAATGTGGTGAGGGAATGAAGGTCAGCAATAAAAAACAATGACTCGTTCCCTTCTTGTTCCGATAATTTGATGGCAGGAATAATAGCGCCTAATAAGTTACCTAAATGTGGTTTTCCTGAGCTTTGCACTCCTGTTAATATTCTTGCCATGGGGTGAAATCTTTTATTGAAGAAACAAATTTATAAATTTAATTTGTGTTGTTTAACGGAATTAGAAAATAGTACTTCGATGATGATTAAATTTTGCCTAACCTGAATCGATTAAAGGTGTTGTATTTGACTAAAAAGAAGAGGCACAAAAAAAGAAGGCAATTGTTTGTATTGCCTTCTTTTGTAACGGTGTAATGTCATTTATTTTAATAAGAATTCTTTCAATAACCTGAAATCAGGAGCCATTTGAATAGATTTTTTTTCTTTTGCCATGGCTACTTTTAAGGATGCTGGAAGCACAATGTTTTTGGCAATATTTTCATCAATCACATCCATAAATTTGGCTGGATGAGCTGTGCCTAAAAACACACCACTTACTTTTTTGCTTTGTTTGGCTACAGACGCTTTTAAACCCAAGTAGGCTACAGCAGTATGAGGACACATGATATAATTCGCTTCTGCATTTACTTTGGCTAATGCTTCTCTTGTTTGCTCATCGGTAAAATAATAACCTTCTACATCTTCACGAATTTTATCAACGCTGTTTTCGTAAAGTGCTGCCATACGTGCAAAATTGCTAGGATTACCAACATCCATGGCATTCGACAAGGTACTTACAGAAGGACGTGGTGTAAATTTACCCGTTTCTAAATATTCTGGAATAACGTTATTGGCATTGGTTGCCGCCACAAATTTTTCTACTGGCAATCCCATTCTTTTGGCGATTAAGCCTGCGGTTAAATTACCGAAGTTGCCACTAGGAATAGAAAATACAAGAGGCTTTCCTTTTGCTTTAAGCTTTGAATAAGCATAATAATAATAGAAAGACTGAGGTATTAATCTGGCGATGTTGATAGAATTGGCGGAAGAAAGGTTTTTCTTTTTGGTCAATTCGGTATCAAGAAAGGCTTGTTTCACTAATTTTTGACAATCATCAAAAGTGCCTTTGATTTCTATGGCTGTAATATTGCCACCTAAAGTTGTCAATTGTTTTTCTTGAATATTGCTCACCATTCCGCTAGGATAAAGAATGGTAACATTAATGCCTGGTTGGTTTAAAAAGCCTAAAGCTACCGCTCCACCGGTGTCTCCAGAGGTTGCCACCAGTATGTTGATTTCTTTATGCGATTTTTGAAGATAAAACGACATTAAACGAGCCATAAATCGAGCGCCAAAATCTTTGAAAGCATGTGATGGTCCGTGAAAAAGCTCTAGGCAATAGGTGTCGTCTTCTACTTGTACGAGTGGTGCGTCAAAATTGATGGCAGTTTCTACAATCTCTCTTAAAACGCTATGAGGAACAGAATCGCCTATAATTTTTTTGCTTACTTCGTAAGAAATTTCGCGAAACGACATTTTATCTATCTTGGCAAAAAAGTCATCAGCCATTGGATTAATTGCCACTGGCATGTATAAGCCATTGTCTTGAGGTAAGCCTCTGAAGATAGCTTCTTCTAAGCCAACATTTTCTGATTTATGATTGGTGCTGTAAAATTGCATAGTATCCCAAATAGTTATTATGGACTTCAAAATTAACCAAAAAAATCAAATTATAAGGCTACCGTTTGTAAATTTTTAATTTTTATAGCATTGTCGTTTAGTTAAGGATAAAATTCGCATCAATCTTTCCAATCTGTTCAATCCGCGTTCCAAGTTTTTATTCTTTGACAAAACATAAAAACAAAATTGCACACAGATTTGACGGATTAAGCGGATCATCACGGATTTAAAAGTAACAAGACTTGTTAACTAGGGGCTGCTGAAAATTGTTTATTTGTTAATTTTCAGAGATTTAAGCTGTTGATTTAACCGTTTAAATGCAAGGGTATTTGATTTTATTTCATTAAAGGGCTGCACTAGTTTGATTTAAACAGCATACATAAGCTATTCATTTCGTAGGGCGTTCCCTTCGGTCGCGTGATCGGCACTCGCTATTTTTCTTGTGGTCAAATCATAGCGTATTAAAAAATTACCTAAACCCACAAGAAAAATGAGCTCAAACAAAGCCTCTCCCGCTAACGCAAAGCGAATTAGCCAATCATTTCAATTAAATAGAGAGGCCATTTTAGCATCATAATTTTAAGTATATTTGCTAAAAATGATTTACAAATGATGTAAATTGAGTTTTTCAGACCCTAACTAAACGACATTAATTTTTATACTGAATTTATGTCTGCTAAAACCTTAATTTTATAAATACATGTAAGCATTAATACCTCCTTTTAAAGAAAATATATTGGCGTACCCATGCTTTTCGATCAAGGCCTTTACGGTAGTTAAACTCGAATTGCCACTGGCACAACAAATGACCACCGGTTTTTTCGACAACATGGTAGCATGGTGCAGCCATAAATTTTCGACACTGCTATTGATCCCCCCAATAGCAAATCTTTTAAATTCTGCAGGTTTTCTAATATCAATAATGGTATAGTCTGCAATATTTTCTTTTAAGTCTATGGCCGTAATTTCTATTGTTTTACTATTGGTCTCACATAATGCGGCATAACTATTGGGATCAATTTTATGCCAATGGCTACTTCTTTCAAAGGTTAAACAGTAATTGTGAAGCGTTAACATGTTGATGATAAATAGTTTACCAGATAATACTTCGCCAATACCTGTTATCATTTTAATGGCTTCATTGGCTTGTAAACTTCCCATGATGCCTCCAACTACACCCAGTACTCCTGCTTCTGCGCAGGTTAAAGCATCTTGTGGTGGCTCAGGAAATAAACAACGATACGTTGGTCCTTCTTGGTAATTATACACCGAAATTTGACCTTCAAATTGTAAAATGGAGGCCGCAATAAATGGTTTTTGTAAACTTACACATACATCATTGATCAAATACCTGGTGGCAAAATTATCTGTTCCATCTATGATAATGTCATATAAACCAATAAGTTGTTGGGCATTGCTGGGGCTCAGCAATGCTTGGTAGGCATGTACTTCGATGTGAGGATTTTGAGCCGTGATGGCTTCTTTGGCTTTCACTGCTTTCGATTCCCCAATTTGTGCTTCTTTAAATAATATTTGTCGCTGTAAGTTTGAGATTTCTATGACATCATGGTCTATGATGCCCAAAGTACCTACGCCTGCTGCGGCTAAATATTGTAGCACCGGACAACCTAAACCTCCTGCACCAACCACTAATATTTTTGCTTGAAGCAATAAGTCTTGTCCTGATTCACCTATTGCTGGTAAAATTACCTGACGATTATAACGATTATAAATAGACATGTATTCGTTTAATAAGTTTACAAACTAGCAGATAATATTGGGTAATTATTTTTTCTCAAACACCAAGGCAATTTTATTAAAGTCGGCCGCGGCATTGATTACTTTTCTGAAATTTTCGAAGATACTTAATGGATAAATAATCGTTTTGTAATATTCATTTACTGTAATTTTAACCTTATCACCTTCTAGTTGATAGGTTGATGTAAAAGCCATGGAACGTTCTCCTTTGTCTTCATAAAATACATCCATGTGAAGGTCTGAAAGATTGGTGATTTTGTAACCTGCAGGAATGTTGATATTGATTTCTCTCAAATAGCCATGGTTATGGCTATTTTCTACTGATTGTTGTCGCTTTGTGTTTTGGTATAATTCAGATTGTCGTCCTATGAGTTCTCCAACCTTTAAGATGTATTTTGAACCTGCTTTTTCTACCACGGCACTCGATACTACCGATGCACTGACCTCTAGTGGCAAAAGAGGAACATGACCATTCATGTCGTCGTGTGCAATATGGAGATTGGTCACTTTCCCATCTTCCGCTGATGATTTTACCAATGATTCTCCAATTTCTTTTCTTTTATCGTCGGTCAATAAACGGAGGTAGGGTTGCAAAGCTACTGCCGTATGGCCAGACATGGTTGTTTTGTATTGTATGTTAACCGCATCAAAATCTGGAAGAAATTGAATGTCAAGGTAATGGTTATGGTAGCTTAATGTATAATCGGTAGCGGGAATAAATTTAATGATGTCGACGGCAAGGGTAGTTTTTCCTGAGGTAATCGGATTGAGGTACATGCCATAATTGTGACTCCAATAATGGGGGAAAAACGGATAACGGTAAGCATATTCATAAGGAGCAATGTATTGGTCTAATGATTCGATGTAGAGTAAGTAATTGTCTAAAAAGCCCAAATACTCAAATTTTGGATCAAATTTTTCTTCATTTCTATCAGATGTAATCACCAATTGATGTTTAATCCCAGCCTTGGTTAAAGCAGCGGCCATGAGTCTGAGCATCCCAAATTTACTGGCTACTTTTTTGTCGAGTATACTTTCAATAAAAAAGCCTTCTTTGTCGACATTGTCATTGATTAAAATGTTGTTTTTGATGTAATGCTCTATCATGATTACCTTTTCTTCTTCGGTATTGGTTTTAGTAATGCCTATGGTTTTAAGCATTTTTTCAACAGGTTTTAAGGCTTTTTGATTTTGCCAATAATATACGCGGTCATAATTGGCTTGCGCTTCGGTAGACCATCGAAAAAGTTTGATTTTCCCATTGGCATCTAATTTATAATTGAGACGCATTTTGTTGGCATTGTAGGTACTAAATTCTTCTTTATTCAATGCCGGAATTTCTTTGACACTTAAACCTAAATACCGTTTATCTTTGTTGGTGGTGTCTTTGGCAATGGCCTCAGGCAAACCATTGTATGATTTACTAATAAAGCTCAGGTTAATCGGACTTATCAATTCAAAATCAACATTTCTAGCGATAATGCTTGATTGAAATACTTCCTTATTGTAAAAACTTGGGGTGGTATGAAGGATATAATAGTATTCAATTTCACAGTTTTTTTCTGCGCCTTCTATGGCAAATATTTTGTATGCCCCTGCATTTTCAAGGTTGTCTACTTCTTTGATATTTTCTTTATTGAGTGCTATTACTTTGCCATCTTTGGTAATCACGCGCACCTTAAGGTCTACAATACTGATTACCTCTTGCATAGAAATGTATACTTTATTAAAACTTTCTAATGCTTGATCGGTATTTACCCTGATAATTTTATGGATGAGTTTGTAACATTCGGGCGCACCTTGGGTATTGTAAATGTATTCTATGCCTCTTTTATCTTTTAAGAGCAAAGCTTGTTCTTTTTCATCTGCGGAAGAAATGGCCATCATTGTCCTTTTTTCTTCCCAATTATAATCTTCGTATTCAAATGTTTTGGCCCCAAGCACAAATGTATTGATACTTAGTAATAGACCGATTAAAAATGATTTTATAAACATAGCGGAACACATTAAGAGGAATAGAGTTTTATTTGGCAAGTACCACCACTTCTTTATAGGCTTTGTTAAGTGCTGTTATCATTTGATTCCATGCCTCGAAACTAGGCTTTTCAACTAATAACGCATTGATATACAAATTTCTTGTCAAGAGAATGGTATTGTTTTGTATACGGTAGGAAATAGTAAAACCAAAATATTCATTGTGGAATGAAGCGTTTTGAGGTAAATAATTGACTTTATATCCAGCAGGAATTGTTAAGTTCACCACAAATTTATCGGTATATTTGTAATCGCGCTCTACGGGTAATTGTCGTGTAGTAATATCCAAATCAGCATGTTGTAAAAGTTTATCCAGGTTTAAATTTACATATATTTCATTCTGAATGGTTTTGGCATAATCTTCTACTTTAAAGTTGTAATGAATGGCAAGTACTTCGTCACGATTGGCAATACCCGACATCTCATAATTTTCAAGAAAAAATTTATTATTTCCTTTTTCCAAATAGCCTACTAAAATTTCCTTTTCTTTCTCGGTTGTTTTTGCGATTAATGGCGGCACCAAATCGAGTTTTGAATAGCCATTTAGCAGCACTTTTCCATTGCCATGAATGGTTTTTCCTTGGATTTGGATACAGATAGAATCATACCGTTGATTTTTTTCTTGGTTTATTTCAGGAACCGTTGCTTGAATAAATGTGTGGTCATCAACCGCCATCAGACATTGTTTGCCTTGTATCATGTCTGTCGGCAATCCATACGGCGTATAAATACCGGTAGCATCTAAGTACACATATTTGCCATTTACTTTGGCCGTGGCAATCATGTGATTGGCAGCACTTGGCGCAGGGTTTTGATCAAAAGTATAGGGAATATGTCTAGAACCAATCCATGTTAAATGGGCTTCGATGTTTGCATAACGCAACATATAGGTCAATATACTCGCCATGTCTTTGCAATCGCCATATCTTTTTTGAAATACCGAACTCGCTTCTCTTGGTATAAACCCACCGTAACCATCTTCAAAAGCAATGTATCGGATATGGTCTTGTACCCAATAGAATATTTTTTTAGTTTTGGCTGCGTCATCATTGATACCAAATACCAATGAATCAACTACTTTTTGGAGTGAGGTATCTTGTTTAACATTCAAGTTTTTAACAAATTGGTGAAAAAATTGGTACAGTGCCGGAACATTTGACAAATTGGTTTGCGTTTTTCCTTGCACCACTATTTCGTCGATATAAATGATAATATGCGGTGCATAGTATCGGATATTAGGGCTGCCATTTTCTGATTGAAAACCTTTTAGGTTTTTGGCTGTCCAGGTGTAAGTTGTTTTTTTACCATGTCGCTCTTCCGAAAATTTGATTTGATCGGTTTCTAGTCCAAACAGTTGGTACCTAATTTTAATGTTGTCATCTACCGTTACTTTATAGGTTGAGGTTAACACACTTAAATGGTCTGCAAAAAAATAGCCATTTAAAAACCTAGGTTCTTTGATGGTTTCATGGTATTGCAATATGGTGGTTGCGCCAGCTTTGATACTTGGAAATACGAAGCTGATGCGTTTGCTGTCATCATAAAAAATGCTACCACCCATGTCATTTTGGGTGTTGAAATGGGTAACTTTTACCGTTTCCATTTTCCCTTTTGGAGTACGACTTAAAGTTTTGGCTTCGATATTGTCGACGGCTACAAATTTGGATGCATAGATTGATTTCTCTGCATACATAGTAGAATTATCAGAGAGGTGTAACATTTCTGAATAATTGTTTGATTTAATCCTTACACTGTCGTGCTTCAGGTCGATGGTTAAATGCTCACTTTTTTGAAGATAAAGTGCCAATTCTCCTTGATGTTCGCTTTTAATTGTTTGAAATGAAGGAATAGGTTGCGCATGGAGGGAAGTAAACAGCAGACAACATGCCAGCACTAAAGCCGCCAACATGGATTTAAAATTAACAGTAAAGATCATTAGCCGCTAAAGATTAGGATGATAAAGCTATGTAATAATAATTGGCAATACCTTTGTCGTGCATGCACGCTGCTGAAGGCATCATTTTGAATTTACTAAAGTACAAATTTTACAAAACAAACCTTTCAAACTTTATACTTATATCAGGGCAAACGCATATAAATAATTAGACCGAAAACTTGACATGAAAAGCCTCATCACAAACGCAGTGCTACGCTCATAACTTTCGCACGCTTGTGCTTGCTTGTAAAGGAGAAGGGCTTTAGAGCCCGATGAAATCATCATTAGTTTTTGAAAACGAGTACGTTTTCTATGAATTAATCACGAAACTATGATTAATGGGCAGCTCCCTCTCCTTTGGAGAGGATTGGGGGAGGTTTTTTGGTTGAATTTTATTTTAATGCGTTTGCCCTGCCTCCTTTCTAAAATCCACTTATATTAAATTGCTAACATTTGTTGGTGAAGAACACCAACAAAGGCAGAAAGTACAAGGTATTAAGTACAGAGTACAAAGTACAAAGTTTACATGAATACCTAAGACCTAATACTTATTACCTAATACTTAATACTTTTTCCGACGCCCTGTTAGCTTTTGCGTAAATAGGGAGATTTGTGGAAGGCCCTGCCTCCTTTCTAAAATCCACTTATATTAAATTGCTAACATTTGTTGTTTAAGAACACCAACAAAGGTAGGAATTATTGTAAATTTGTTTTATTGAACAGTATTTATGAGTAGAGAAATCACAAATCATCAAGAATATAAAACTTGGGCGGAATTTATTACCTCCAAAATCTAATTAGCTCACACAAAGGTAGCATTTAAGGTAAATGCCGAAATGCTTACGCTCTATTGGGAAATTGGTAATTCTATTATTGATAAGCAAAACAAAAACGGTTGGGGCAGCAAGGTAATTGACCTTTTGGCAGGTGATTTGGCTGAAAAATTCCCTGAAAACTCAGGTTTTTCGGTTCGTAACCTTAAGTATATGAGGAGTTTTGCAGAAGCCTATCCTCAATTTCCAATGGTGCAAGTGCCACTTGCACAATCTAAATCCGAATTTGTGCAAGTACCGCTTGCACAAATTACATGGTATCATCATATTAGCTTGTTAGCCAAAGTAAAAGACACTTCTGAACGAGCATTTTATATAAACGAAACAGCCCAAAACGAATGGAGCAGAGATGTAATGCTTTTGCAAATACGAAGTAAGTTATACGAAAGAGACGGCAAGGCATTAAACAACTTTGATCGTACCTTACCTGATTATCAATCCGATTTAGCTAAAAGTATTTTTAAAGACCCTTACAATTTTGATTTCTTAATGCTTTCACGAAAAGTAAAAGAAGTAGAAATTGAAAATCTATTGACACAAAAAATTACCGATTTTCTTTTGGAGTTAGGTAAAGGTTTTGCTTTTGTGGGCAGACAATACGCTGTTGAAATTGACGACACTAGTTATAAGATTGACTTACTTTTTTACCATACCATTTTACATGCTTATGTGGTGATAGAACTTAAAGCAGGGGAGTTTTTGCCAGAGTATGTTTCAAAACTCAATTTCTACATTAGTGCCATTGATGACAAACTGAAAACACCTGCTGACGAGCCAACAATAGGGCTTTTATTGTGCGCTTCTAAAAGAAATGTGAAAGTTGAGTATGCAATGCGTGGCTTAAACAAACCGCTTGGAGTTGCTTCTTATGAATTGGAACAACTGGTAAAAGAGAATATTGACAAGTTAATCGTAGCAGAAGATGAAACACCAAATTAGCCCAGCTGTAAAGTTGTTATGCTAACGCAGGAAGCATCTGATTGTTTATCAAAATAAGATTTCTCGTACCTCGAAATGACAAACAAGTAAAATCTGCTGATGAATGTATTTATTTAATGCTTAGACTTTAACGCTAACATTTGTTGGTGAAGAACACCAACAAAGGCAGAAAGGTATTAAGTACAGGGTACAAAGGTACAAAGTACAAGGTATTAAGTATTAAGTACAAAGTACAGGGTACAGAGTACAAAGTTTACATGAATACCTAATACCTAAGACTTATTTGTTTAACACCACCGTATAATCGTAATATGCGCCATCAGTTGATTTAACCGTAATGAGGTACTTACCATTTGCCGCTTCAAATTGAACATGCAATGTGTTTGCGCCTTTGGTAATTTGCATTGCTTGGGTTTTAATCATTTGCCCAATGGCATTATAAATGGTTAAATCAATGGGGGCTTCTATTGACGATTTCATTACAAGATTAATGTTTCCATCTGATGGGTTAGGAAATAAAGCTTCGATTTTAAATCCTTCAAAATTCACCACCGCGATGTCAGAATAGCTAAAGTTTTTGTCGAAATCAACTTGCTTTAATCGGTAATAGGACGTGCCTGATAGTGGATTTTCATCAACCAATAGGTAATTCAACAATGTTAATGATGTTCCAGCACCTTTTACGGTGTCAATCGCTTCCCATACTTTTCCATCAACTGAACGTTCGATTACAAAATAGTCGTTGTTGGTTTCAGTAGCAGTTTGCCAATGTAGTTCAACAACATTATTTTTAAGTTGTGCATTAAATGAAAGTAATTCAATGGGGAGCACAACAGATGCTGTGGCAACAACTTCACAGCTGC
>JBIKPL010000061.1:0-11153 GCA_044357485.1 Cytophagales bacterium | reverse complement strand
CAAATAATCAAAATTCATTAATAAAATTATTAGAAGATTATAAGACTGAGCATTGGGATAATTTAAATGACATAGAAAAATATAAACTAATAGCTAATATTGGAATAAGCTATGTTGAATTAAATGAACAAACAAAAGCTGCTGAATACTTTATTAAAGCCTTTGAATTTAATAAAGATGATGAAAATGCTCTAGGTTTAGCTGCTGTAGGTTATTCTATTTTAGGTAATGTTAACAATGCTCAAATTGCTATTGAGAAAGTTTTACAAAATAATCCTAAAAATGTCAATGCCTATATTTCTTTAATAATGTTATATAAAGATAAAACTTTAGATGAGGTTATAAGCATTATTCCTGATGAGGTTAAAGAAAATTCTGATATTGCATATTCTTTAGGTGTTTTTTCCAGACTCAAAAACAATTTAAGTTCTTCAATTTATTGGTTCGAAAAAGCGGTTGAAAATTCTACTAAAAATAACAGTGATATTAAAGCCCGATTGGCTTCTACAGTTCTTGAATCAATTAATGATCCATTTCAGTTTTTTACAGGAGAAATAAATAATGAAACTCGTAACAAAATTAAGTATTGTGTTGACTTACTTACAACCGCTTGGGATCAAGTTAAAAATACAGATTTACGGTATTCAAGAAATTGGATATTGATTAACAGAGGAGTAGCTAAAAAGTATTTGCAAGATTTTAATGGTGCTAAAGAAGACTTTCAATTAGCAAACGAGCTAAATGAAAATTATTTATCAATAAAGAACTTAGCATTATTAGCTTTTGGGGATAAGAATTATGATATAGCTTTCGAAATGTCAGCCAAACTTAATAATTTCAATGTAGATATTGAGCAAGAGGGTGTGTTTAATATAGAACTTTTTAATGCCCATTTATTTTTTGGTAAAAAAGATTTTACAAATGCTATTTTATTATTAGAAGATTTAATAAATCAAGAAAATAGGTTCATCGTAAAATATGAAGCGAAAGGTTTACTAATACACACTTATATTGCTGTTAATAGGTTGGATGAAGCAAAGAAACTGTGTTTATCTATTATTGAAAGTAGTCCTGATTACATAAGAGGGTATATTGATGCATTTAAAGTTTTTTCGAGTATTGATGGCGAAGAAACTCATTTTCATTTTTTGAATACGGCATTTGAAAAAGTAGAAAATTCGGAATCGATTGATATACAAGATTTAGCCTTTATATTTTTACATTATAAACAATATCCAAAAGCAATTAAATTATTAGAGAAAATTGCTAAACCCGGAATTTATTCTAACTCTAGTAAGGCACTATTAGAAGCTTTCTATAAAAATGGTGATTATGGAAAGGCTTTAGATTTGTGTAAGTCAATACAAGAAAATTATTCACCGATTGATTTTATTACAGAAAAACAAAGTCTTATTTATGAGTCAATAGGCGATTTAGAAAAAGCAATTATTACTTATAATAATTATTTAGTTGTTTATCCTGACGATCAAACTATAAAAATAAGATTAGCTATACTTTATGCTAGACTAAAAGATAAGCGTCTAAAAGATATTCTTAACACATTAACTTTAATAGGAAATATTTCGATTGAAGCATTATATGTAATTGCATATTTAAATATTGAAGTTGATAATATAGAAAAAGGCTTAGAAATAGCTCTTTTAGCAAGAAAAAAATATTATCAAATAGGAGATGCGCACCTTAAATATGTTGGTTTTGTGTTTAAATATAAGAATCTACATTTAGAACTTCGAAATCCTAATGTAATTGGTTTAGACAGTATTATACAATTAAAATATGAAAATGGCGAAACTCAGCATTTTCATATTATAGATGAAAGTGATGGTAGTACGTTTAGTAGTGATTTAATTATTTCAGATAAACTTGCCCAATTGGTATTAGGTAAATCTGTTGGAGATATTGTTTCAATTGAAAATAGTATAGGTAAACCACAATTGATAGAAATAGTAAATATCTTTGATAAGTATTTTTATGCTTTTAGGGAAAGTATAAATTTACTAAGTACTAAATTTGTTGGAATTAATGGATTTAGGGTATTTACAATCGGTGACACTGGAGATCCAAAAGAAGATTTTAAGCCTTTTTTTGATATTTTAGATAAAGGTGAAGAACATGTAAGTAGAATAAATGAATATTATAATGAAAATGTTTTACCCATTGGAGCGGTTTCTCAATTAAGAAAACAAAACCCAATAAAGGTATGGGAATATACAGTAGGTAATATTGATTTAGGAGTGTATTGTGGCATTGATGATTTGGTGCAGCAGAATGAAATTGAAACTCTTTTAGCAAGTCAAAAGGATATAGTATTAGATTTAATTAGCCTGTTGACCCTGAAAACACTAAATAAATTAGAGTTATTAACTAATATAACAAATAGGAAAATTGTATCTAGATCATTGATAGAAACAATTGATGAACATATTAGTGATTTGAAAAGTATTGGCCTTGATGGATATTTAACTATTGGTAAGGATAAAGATCAATATTTTAGAAGCGAAACAACTGTAGAAGAAAACATGGTTAATGCAGTGTTTTATGAAGATATCATTAAATGGATAAATGATAATTGTGAAATACTACCATGTAATTTTGCTTTAAACATTAATGCTGGAGATAAATCAATGTATGATAATCATCTAAGTAAATCTTCAATAGATTCAATTTTATTAGCCAAAGAAAATAATTCATTATTGTTGTCAGATGAAGCTAATTTTAGATCAACTGCTTTAAGTGAATTTGACGTCAAAAGTTTTTCAAATTATAATTTATTTCATTATTGTTGGAAAATAAATCTAATTAATAAAAATTCTTTTACATCAGAGGTTGCAAACCTTATTAGATTAAATTATAAATGCTTGCCGATTGATTCAAGTATCCTTTTAAGGTGTACTGAGTTAGCAAATTATGAGAATAAGTTTCCATTTGATTTGGCTATAAAATCATTTGAAGCGAAAGTTGCAGAAGAAGATTCTTGTATTTGTGTTGCAAGTGATTATTTTTATAATTTATATCAAATTGATTTACCTTCAGATACCCGAAATAAATTAATAATACCAATTCTTCAAGTTCTAGTAAAAAATAGGAATTCAAAATTAGTTCTTACTAAAATGGGACATTATCTAAAAGAAAAATATGCATTATCAATAGAACATTTTAATGAGTTAGGTTTAATATTTTATCAAATTGCTAAAGGAGTAGATTAATTTATTGATTCCCCTATAACAGTAAAATCCACACTACACAACCACAATTTGACAGTACTTGCAGAAAATTTCCAACTCTGCAAGTACTATGAAAACGCAAGACATCATTTTCCAAGGATTAGTAAACTGGTCTAAAGTTGAAAACCCTAAAATCAAAGACTTATACGATAATTTAGCAATAGCTACATCCAATTTTTCAAGTATTGATTCAGAAAATCAATCTTCATTAAATACCTTAATCAAAATCTTAGAAACCAAGTTTCCAGCTTCGCTTGGTGAAGAGAAAAAAGAAGACCCCAAGCCAATTATTCAACCAAAAATAGTTGAAAAACCTACTCCAAAAGTTGAAGAATCCCCAACTATCAAACCAGAACAAATTATATTAAACACCATCACTGACAAAGCTTCTACTAAAAAGAAGTTTGAAAAGTCTATGAAAACTTTGGTGAAAGGTAATCCCAAAGAGTTGATAAATGGCTTCAAAGAAATCTATGAGCTTTACAATAAACAAATCACCCAAGACGAATTAGATGCTTGGCTATATGTTTTTCCAAAACATATTCTAAACCAATATTTTGAGCCAAAATCTACTCCTGATGAATTGGTAGCCAAAGGATTGTTGATGTATGATGTTTCTAATCCAAATAACATCAAATTGGCTTACCGTTACTTGTATTTATCTGGTGATGTGGCCAAAACCTTAGATTCTGTTGCAAGATTGGTATTACAGAAAAACCCCAATGAAAGTATCAAGATTTCGGACTCACAATTGAACTATCAAATTGCAGAACTTCAAAAAGTATTGCCAGTTGCCAAACGAATTGATGCTGTAAATCCTGATGATAAAATTTACTTAATCCCTCATAATGAGTTTTGTAAAACATATCTCATTACCAAACTACGTGATGGTAGTAAACTATTTTTCAATGGAGCAACGAGTATATACGAAGTATTTTTATTGTTTTTAAGACGCTTACCTGAACGTGAATTTACTGGTGCTTTTAGCAAAGAAGATGTGCTCAAATACGTTGAAAACAAACGCTTACTTTTAGCTGAAATTGAAAAAAGAAGCATTGCAGAAGAAAAACAAAAAGAACTCATTGAAGACCGTAAACAAAAAGCCAAAAATGAAGGCGACCGTTTGTTTACCAAATTCCTTGAAGAAGAACTTCACGAACATGATATTCAAATTATCAATGCTGAATGGAATAGAAAATTCAACGGTGTAGTTGAAACAGATTGGAGTAAAATTCCTGTTACATTCGAGTTTTCTCAAGTTTTCAAAGGTGGTGACCCATTATTACTTACAACTACTCAAAGAAACGGTGTTGCTTACAGACAAGTGAAAAAATCTGCGATGTTGGGCTACGATGTTGGAGTTGGTAAAACCATAACTTCCATAGCTTGTATTGCCAATGCTTTTGCCATGGGCGATGCAAAACGAGCATTGGTGGTTGTTCCTGATGCCACTTTCAAAAAGTGGATAATGGAAATCAGCGGTGGCTATGATAAAGACGGATTTTGGATTTATGGTGCAGTACCAAATGTAAATTTATTGGCATGGGGAAATCTAAATACTGAAATCACTTTCAATGAAATCCGTGATTATTCAGCACCTGAAAAAACATTAATTAATGATTTAATTCTTGCAAAAAAAGAGTTAGCTCGACTTCTTGGTATGCGGGAATACTTTGAAGACCATTTCGATGAACTATGCTCTAAATTGGTTAACATTTTACATAAACTAAGTTCTAATAAACTCTTATATCCTGATTTGATTGCCAAATATTCAGGACTTACATTGGATAAAGTTAAAAAGCTAGATGCTTCAATAATTTGGAAAGGTATTGTTGATACCAAAGTCGAAATTGAATCAGAAATCAATATTGCCATTTACACACTTGGAGCTATCAAACCAATTCCTGAAAACTCAATCATTTTGGTGAATTATACAGGAATGGTACGAATTGGTTTGAATGAAAATTCTCGCTCTGTTTTGAGAGATGGACTTTATACCGTGCTTTCGCAAGGAGAATTGAAACCCAAAGAAGAAGCACAACTTGTTAAGAAAATTGATGAATGTATTGGTACATCTATGCGTGATGCCAGGTTAATGATTGATGAAATGAAAGTGGATATGCTTGTGATTGATGAAGCCCACAATATGAAAAAATCATTTACTAGGGTTGCTGGAGATGTAAAAACTGGTAATGAAGCTGGAGTTGATAAAGAAGGGTATGTGAAAAGAGAAACAGCGAGATATAACCTTGATTCAGGTCAACCAAGTAACCAAGGAATTCATGCGTTTTGTTTATCACAATACGTTCAAAAAGTGGCAAAAGGTTGTAATTTGATGCTTACGGCAACACCTTTCACCAATTCACCACTTGAAGTATTTTCAATGCTCGCCTTAACCAATTATCAAAGATTGGTAGAAACAGGAAAAGATAGTTTGAAATCGTTTTTTGATACTTTTATCAAAGAAGAAAACCAAATTGTAATCAATGCCAAAAACTTACCAGAAGTAAAACCTGTGGTGGTTGGTTTCAGACATTTGCCTGAACTGAGACAAATGATTTACGACATTATCGATTACAAGACGGGTGAAGATGCGATGGTGATTCGTCCTGAAGCTATTTCAATTCCCGATTTAAGTAAGGACAAAAAATGGGGAGGTGCTGAGACATTCCTTCAAATGAATGCTTTGCAAAGGATGTACATCAGTAAAATTCAACAATACCTAAATGATGAAAAGTTTACTTTGGTAGATGTTTGTCAAGGTGCATTGGAGAATGAAAACATGTGTACATATACAAGTGAGTATTTACATGATATGCAGAAACTTGATGATGCTGATGATGAAGCTGAAGCAACAAGAATACTTCGTGCATTGAGTTTTCAAAAACTACTTGCAGTATCTCCGTATCTGTTCGCTTGTAACGATTTACCTTGTCCGACTTATCTTGAATACATCAATGAAAGTCCGAAGTTGGAGTATTTGATGAAGTGTATCAGAACGGTAAAAGAATACCACGAAACACGCAAAGAAGAAGTATCTGGACAAGTAATTTACATGAATGCTGGTACAAGGTATTTTCATTTAATGAAGGAATATCTTGTAAAAGAGATTGGTTATCAATCCAATGAAGTTGAATTGGTTTATGGAGAAATCACAAAAGAGAAAAAGGAATCTATCAAAGAACGCTTCCTTGCTGGTGAGGTTAAAATCATCATAGGTTCAGGCACAATCAAAGAAGGGATTGACTTACAAAACAAAAGTACAGTTTTGTACATTTTAATTCCCGACTGGAATCCAACGGATTACAACCAAGTCAAAGGTCGTATTTGGCGACAAGGAAATCAGTTTGCTTATGTGAGAATTGTAAATATTTTGATGGCTGACACTTCGGATGTTTTCATATTCCAAAAACTTCAAGAGAAAACCAAACGATTGAAAGAGTTACTGGATAGAAACTCTAAAAAATCACAATTGGATTTGGATGATGTAAATCCTGAGGAAATCAAAGAAAACCTCATTACCGACCCAAGGGTTAAAGCTAAACTTCAAATTAAGCGTTTCAATAAGGAAAAAGAACTTGAAATTGCAGTTATCAAAAATGAGTTAAATCGATTGACTGGTTTGCAAGAATCAAGTACAGTTTTTGGCAATCTGCATCCTAAAATTTTAGCAAGTGTCAATGATTTTAATGTCAAATATGCAGGTTACCTAAAAGAGCAAGACGAACTTGAAGATACTAAAGCAAAACAAGAATGGGAAGCAAAACAACAAGCCAAAACAAAAAGCAAAGAAGCTGAATACAAAAGCAAATTCAACCCAGATAATGAAGCTTATATAGCTGAACAGTTTGAGGTAAATAATTACAATCCAAACTATATTGAGCGTATCAATCGTAGGTTGGTTTTGGTAATGCAGAAGCTTAAAGATAATGTAATAAATGAGGTAAATAACCAAGGTTATTATGTGTTGCAAGATATGATTTCAAATTGGAGAGCTGTTAAATCGGACTTTATCAAAGGTGTAGAAATTCTGGAATCAATGAGTTTAAACCTTGACCAGTTGAATGAAACAATTCAGGAAAAAGAAAACAAAATCACTACTTTAGAATTAGAAATAACCCAATTACCAGCTCATTTAGATGAGCTTGCAAAAACCAATCAAGTTCAAAGAGAGACTTACCTTAAACAGCTAAAAACCATTGACGAACGAGTGGATGAATTTGCCAACCTGAATCATTACATGGAGTTTAAAATGAAGAAAGCTGATAAGTTGGTGATTATGGAAGAAGTAGTTGAATCTATAAAAGTCGAAGTGCCACAAACTGAGCAAGCTAAAAAAACAGCTTCTAAACAAAAAAAGAAACCGTCTATAGAAATACTAGAATTAAGATTAGAAGGTTTGAAAGAAATGCTTTTGGATGACCCTAAAAATGTAAACCTAGCTTTGAGAATTGAGGGATTAGAAATTTTGGTGAATGAGGCAGCGTAAAATATCTCAATTAAAACATATTTCACATTTGTTCATTTAAAATATATTTACCAATTTTAGAAAAAAGAAAAAATGTTATTGATATAGAGCGTTGCTCGTTAGTTTCTTTCGCCTAAAAATCTGGAAAATTTAAAGCACAGAAAGAAGCAGACAGAGTGGATGCACCCTATGGGTGTGTTCCTCTTTGCTGTTTTCAATTCTGTGTAGGTGTTTCCAGATACCTTAGGCTTGTTGAAAATGTAAAAGCGAGAGGTTCCGCCCTATTTTTATTTATCATGAAAAGAAATGATTTGAAATTTTGGGGGTTAAAAAAGTTTTCAATACTTTTTTTGTGCTAATCCATATAAATTCGGTAGCACAAATCAAAGAACCTGAACGTCCAAAATTTCCAAATGAGCAGACTAATGTAAACCAAGCATCTAACTATGGAGATGTCAAAATTGGTATGCACGGAGACGAAGTATTGAGACAGGCAAACGATGTGAGAAGAATTCACGGAATATCAGAGCCACCTACTCAAGAAGAAATTTTAAATGGCGTATATCAAAAACGACAAGATGCTATTCGCCTCGAAAAGCAAAAAATATTAGATGAAATTTTAAATGAAGGTAAAGTCAATTATCCTACATTAAAAGAAAAAAAAATACATCCACGACTGAGATTAGCAGACTCAAATTCCAATACTTATAAATCTTATAATAAGTTTTACATAGCATCATTTAACTTGTTAAACAAAATGTTAAATGATGTTGAACCACTTGATATAAAACAAGCGGTTTTTTATTCTGAAAAAGCTAGAGATACTACCCTCAATTGGAAAAAGTTTGAATCAGACATTAAATATTGGAAAGAAATTGTACTTCAACTTATTCAACAAGAGAAGCTTGACCCTCAGAATAGTCTAGCAATAAATTTCTGCATACAAAAACTGTTTTCTGATACCATTAAAATAATAGACCCATTAACGAACAAGCGAAAAACAATTTCACCATTTACTTATGACTTTGAAGACTTTTATGGAGAAAAGGATATTCGCAATTATATGGTATCAAAATTACTTCGTACACATAGTGGTCAATGTCATTCTATGCCATTGTTATACCTGATTTTAACACAGGAACTTGGTGCAGAAGCATTTATTTCACATTCACCGAGTCACTCCTTTATTATGTTTAGGGATGGCTATGGTCGTTATTCTAATTTTGAAACAACCTCCGGATATATTTGTTCAAGGGACATGTATTTAGAAACTAACCTCATTAAATCTGAAGCATTAAAAAATGGAATTTTTCTTCGTCCCACGACATTAAAAGAATCTATTGCACACTGTATGGTAGATTTAGGAAGCTATTTTCAAAAACAGTTTGGCAATGATGATTTTGTTTTACAATGTGGTTTAGTTGCAAAAAAACATGCTCCCAATAACGCATCTGCTCAGATTTTACTCGAAAATATTGGTACAGCTTATATGCTTGATGAGGCTAAACGTTGTGGATGGCCAAATGAAAATGAACGTCATAAATACAAAAGATTAAATGAGTTACAAACAATAATGGCTGACTTACAAACCAACACCGACATGATGGGATATGAAGAAATGCCCAAGGATGCTTATGAGCATTGGTTAAAACAAGTGGAAGTTGAAAAACTAAAAAGACAAAAACGAAACTAATGAAATATGTCATTTTAACTATATCAATATTTTGCTTTTTGTCTGCATGTAACAGAAAAACTACGCCGAAAATTTATTATTCAAACCAGCACCTCGTTGATTCTGTTACAAAAGATTCTATTATTGAACATACTAAAAATAATATTTATACACCTCAACAAGAAGTAATTAAACCCAATAATAGAAGGTTTTATTGGACTGCATTTAATGAGATTAAACAAATGCTTGCTCAAAATAACCTAGATTTCAAAAAATCAGTTTTCATAACCGAAAATGCTTGGTTCGAAGATTCCTTAGACTACCAATTATTTGATGCTGAAATACAGCGATTAGCATACATTTCAAAACAATTAAGTAAAAAGAAAATTATTGAGTATGATTTCCCTGATTATGAACAAGTAAATCTAAATGCAGCTATTTTTAAAATCATTACCGATACAACAACATTGCTTAGCAGTAGTAATATAAGTTTTAAATCAATGCCTTATAGTTATGATTTCAGCGATTTTTCAGGTAAAAAAGATTGGACTAAAATGTTTGTGTCTAAGCTACTTATTACAAACCAAGGCAATTGTCATTCTATCCCATTCTTATACAAAATTTTAGCTGAAGAACTCCATTCAAATGCTTGGTTGGCATTTGCACCACACCACATTTATATTAAATCAAAATGCAAAAAAAGAGGCATGTATAACACCGAGCTAACAAGTGGTGAATTTCCTACCGATGCTTGGATTGCTTGCTCTGGATATATAAGTACAGAATCTATTCAATCGGGTATTTACATGGATACCTTAAGTTTAAAACAATCTGTGGCTTATACGTTATATGATTTGGCAAAGGGATATCAACGAAAATTTGGAGTTGAAGATGGTGAATTTATTTTAACTTGTATAAATGAGTTGACTCTATATTACCCCAATAGCATCAATGCTTTGTTATTAAAAGCTGAAACATTGAGAAAATTAGTTCAACCAAAATTAAATGAAGTAGCATCAAACAATGATATTGCAAACAAATATACAGTAATGGAAAATACTTATAGTTTAATTAATAAGCTGGGCTATAACGAAATGCCTGAGCAAAACTATAAGGAATGGCTAGAAATATTACATACAAAGAGGCAACAAAATATTGAAATTAATACTATATTTAAACCGAAATCAAAATAAAATGAAACACTTATTTATCTTTTTATTCTTCATAATATCAGTTTTGCATGTTCAAGCTCAGGATGACTATAACCCTTTTGCTTCCATTGGTAAAACAAAAACAGTTGTAACGCTTAGCCAAGGGAGATATAAGGAAGTTTATGGTGGTGACACAGTAAAACAAATTGGAAGTGTACTATTTGATGTACGAACTAATAAAATAGTTAGATTATTAGACGATGACAATCCCGAGATTGACTTTAAAAACGAACCTGACTTAAGTACAAGATGGCTATCAATTGATCCTAAAGCTGCTAAACTTCCTTTTTCATCACCTTATGTTTTTTGTTTAAATAACCCTATAATTTATATTGACCCAGATGGAGAATACCCTATCTATATCTTAACTAGAAGTTATGCTCCATTCAAAACATTTGGTGTTCCAGGAGATGAATTTTATGGAGATGACAGAGGACATACATTAGACAAAGGAGCTTCTTACAGAACATTAGCATCTATTAATTATGATACTGAAACAAGAAAATCTGAGGCATTTGGAGGACATTCTCGTTCACATAATGTTAGAGGAACCAAAG
>JBIKPL010000281.1:0-4203 GCA_044357485.1 Cytophagales bacterium | reverse complement strand
ATATTGTATATTTATACAAGTTAAATAAATATCGTCATGCAGAAAGAGAGTAGAACAAACACAAGGGAGTCCCACAACGGAACTCTTAAAAAAAGTTTTTGATTTAATTCATAACAATCAGAATATCCTTCTAGTCCTCGTTTACAACGAGGATTTTAGTACTGGCGTTTCCAACGCTAGCCAAATCATGAATATACTTAACGGTACCACATCCTATCATCCTTCTAGTCCTCGTTTACAACTAGGATTTTAGTACTAGCGTTTCCAACGCCAGCCAAATTTAGAATATACTTAACGGTACCAAATCCTATCATCCTTTAGTCCTCGTTTACAACGAGGATTTTTGTATTGGCGTTTTCAACGCCAGCCAAATCAGGAATACACAAAACGGTACCACATCCTATCATCCTTTAATCTTGTAATCCTAATTCAGACAATTAAGGTTAAGTTTATTGATATCAACTTCCTCGCATCGCACGTCAAATGTTATCTGCTGGTTCAGGGCCAATGTCGTTAAGTTAAGCATTTTGATACTTTAAAATCCGTGACAATCTGCTTAATCCGTCAAGTCTGTGTTCAATTTTGTTTTTATTCTTTGTCAAAGAATAAAAAATAGGAACGCAGATCAAGCGGATAGTGCTGATACTCACGGATTTTTTTTAGCTATTAATAATCTTGCACTGTTGCCTACCTATCTCTACTTCTAGTCGTTTGCAACGAGGATTTTGTAGTGACGTTTCCAACGCCAGCCAAATCATGAATACACAAAACGGTACTACATTCTATCATCCTTTAATCTTGTAATCCTAATTCAGACAATTAATGAATGTGTATTGATATCAACTTCCTCTCCGTCGCACCTCAATTGTTATCCGCTGGTTCACGGCCAATGTCGTTAAGTTTTTTGTAATTTTAATATCCGTGATAATCTGCTTAATCCGTCATATCTGTGTGCAATATTGTTTTTATTCTTTGTCAAAGAATAAAAAATTGGAACGTAGATCAAGCGGATGGTGCTGATTCTCACGGATTTTTTTTAGCTATTAATAATCTTGCACTGTTGCCTACCTATCTCTACTTCTAGTCGTTTGCAACGAGGATTTTAGTAGTGACGTTTCCAACGCCAGCCAAATCATGAATACACAAAACGGTACCACATCCTATCATCCTTTAATCTTGTAATCCTAATTCAGACAATTAATGTTTATTGTATTGATATCAACTTCCTCGCCGTCGTACCTAAGTTCTCGTGCGCCAGTGGGGCACGAAGATCGAATAATATCTAGCTCTTGGTCTATGTAACAAAAACATGAGAAGAATGTTGTTATATAAATTCCTTTCGAAGTTTGATATTGAAAGCTTTTCTTTAAATTTGAAATAAATACATAATATTATGAAAATTAAAATTTTGTTTTTTTGCAGCTACTTCTTTTATACTTGTAATTTGTTAGCTCAGGCTATTCTTATAGAAAATCATAATGATGATTGGAAAATTATTAAAGCAGGAGATTCTCATCTTCTTGCAATTAAACAAGACGGTACACTTTGGTCTTGGGGCAAAAATAACAATGGTCAATTAGGGAATAATTCTAGTATAAATAGTGCTATACCTATAAATATAGGCACAGAAAACACTTGGACAGATATCGGAGTTGGTACTGATTTTAGTTTCGCTATAAAACAAGACGGTACTTTATGGGCATGGGGAAAAAATATTTCAGGACAATTGGGGACTGGTGACACTTTGAATAGAATAGTTCCTGTTCAAATTGGAAGTGATAAATGGATAAAAATTGATGGTGGATTTGATCATGGAATTGGTATTAAATCTGACAGTTCACTTTGGGCTTGGGGAGATAATAATAATGGGGAATTAGGAGATGGTACTAAAATTAAAAGTTTAATACCCCAGAAAATTGGAAGTGATAATTGGCTTACAATAGAAGCTGGTTATACTTATAATGTTGGCATTAAAGGAAACAGAACATTATGGTCATGGGGAAATAATTATTTAGGAACCTTGGGGGATAGCACTTTTAATGACAGTTATAAACCAATTCAAATTGGGAAAGATATTTGGAAATCGATATCAATTTTTAGTTATCATACGCTAGCTATAAAGAATGATGGGTCGCTTTGGGCTTGGGGGCGCAATGAAAAAGGCCAATTAGGTATTGGGTCAACTTCACGTGCTGTAGGAGCTAACTTTCATTATGAAGGTGTAAATCGTCCTGTAAGGATTGGAATGGATGTTGATTGGATCAAAATTGTTGCAGGTAAAGAGCAAAGTTTAGCAATTAAAACTGATAATTCACTATGGGCGTGGGGGTTTAATTTGAATAGTGAATATGGAGTAAGTACAAAAATTAATTATGTTTATATTGGATATAATGCGTATTCTGAATTTGAAACAAAACCTTATAAAGTAGGTGTAGATCAATGGGAAACAATAACAATAGGAAGTGGTTTTACGATAGGGTTAAAAAAAGATATAAATTTTTATTGTGCAACCGGACTCAATACTTTTGGCCAACATGGGAATAATACCACAGTAAATAAATTTAAATTTTCATGTTGCGAAAAAGCGTCTATCTATATCAGTGACACAAACCTATGTAAAGGTTCTTTTGTAGCACTACATGGAAAAGGAGGTTATGATTCTACAGATAATATTTATTCTTGGGATAATGGAATCAGCAATGGTGAACAATTTGTTCCTATTAGTGGCAAAAGATATACGTTGACAGTTTCATCTATAAACAATTGCTTAGACACTGCCTCTGTTCTGATAAATACCAATTCATTAAAAGCTCCTGACATAACAATTGAAAGTAATAAAGAGATTATTTGTGAAAAAGATATTTTAACATTAAATGCAAAAGGGGCACAATTTTATTCTTGGAGCGATGGCATTGAAAACGGCAAACCTTTTGAAGCTAAGTCAAAAAAATATGTTGTAGTAGGTACAGATACTAATGGCTGTAAAAATTCAAACTTTATTAATGTAAATGCAAAACCCAATATTAATACTGTAGTTTTCGGAAACAATATTTATGCTTCACAAAAAAATGCCCATTACCGATGGTTAAATTGTTCTAATAATTACAATTTCTTATCTAAAGATACTAATCAAATTTTGAATACTACAAAAACTGGAAATTATGCTGTTGAAGTGAACACAAATGGGTGTATTGATACATCTGCATGTATCACATTTTTACCATTTGTTTCAGAAAAAGATGAATGGAAAGAAATTAAAACAGGTTTTAATTTTACTTTAGGTCTAAAAACAAATGGTACTTTATGGGCTTGGGGTGATAATACAAATTATCAATTTGGCAATGGAACAAATATATCTCAATTAGTTCCTACTCAAATTGATACCGTAACTAATTGGGAAACAATTGCTGTAGGGAATTATTCGAGTTGGGGAATAAAAAAGGATGGTACATTGTGGGCTTGGGGTAATAATACTAATGGTGAATTAGGCTTAAATGATACATTAACACATCCTTTTCCTACTCAAATTGGAAATAAAAAAATATGGAAAACTATTGATGCGCAAGGCAACAATGTATTGGCTTTAAAAGCTGATGGAACAATATGGGAATGGGGGAAATTTAATGATTATTACACTTTTTTCAACGGTTCAATTAAAAAAAATCCTAGCCAAGTTGGAATTGAAACGAATTGGATATATATATCTGCTGGTACAGCTCATTCACTTGCCATGAAATCTGATAGCACATTATGGAGTTGGGGATTAAATGGTACTGGCCAATTGGGTGATTCAACAACAATACCTAAATTTTATCCAATTAAAATTCCGAATTTGAATAAAGTAAAATCTTTTTCTGCTGGTAGAAGTCATAGTTTAGTGATTACTAATAATGGTGAATTATGGTCTTGGGGTAATAATGGACAGGCACAGTTGGGTAATGGTACTGTTGATTTTTATATGTGTCATGGAAGTAGTTGTAGTGGTAAAAGAGGTGTTTTTTACCCTAAAAAAGTTGGTTCAGATAATGACTGGTCAAGCGTTTCTGCTAATATTTATAGTGCAGCTATTAAAACTAATGGTAATTTATATGAATGGGGACTAGACTCTTATAAATTTTTTGGACTAAATACGTCTAATAATACAGAATATATACAAAGCCCAATGTTAGTTAATAATGAACAGTGGAGCAATATAGCATGTGG
>JBIKPL010000280.1:0-4205 GCA_044357485.1 Cytophagales bacterium | reverse complement strand
TTTATGCTTGATATATACATCTTTAATATTGCATAGCCAGTGATCAACCAAGCCGTTTTGATTGGTACTCATTGCCGCTACCACCCCGCCACAACCGTAATGACCACAAACAATAATGTGTTTTACCTTAAGCACCTCTACGGCATATTGTAAAACACTCATCAAATTCAAATCAGTATTCACGACCATATTGGCAATGTTTCTTTGTTCAAAAATCATCCCTTTTTCCGTTTTCGTAATTTCTGAAGGAGGAACACGGCTATCAGAACAACCAATCCACATAAATTCAGGGGCTTGGCCTTGGGCATGATTGATGAAATATTGATCATCTAAAGCTAATTTTTCACTAACCCATTCTTCATTATTGGTTAAGAGTTTTTTATACGATTCTTCAAGATGTCCTAACATACTAATTTGGCTGACTTATAATTTTTATTGTTTTAATATTTCTTTGATGTTTTTACGAATATTTTGTGAAATTTCGTGCATAGGCAAATCGTTAGAATCGCCATTAAAGGGATCCTCAATTTCTTCCGCAATCATTTCAATACTTACCAACACGTAAAATATAAATATCGTTAAAGGTACAATGGCATAGCCAAAATCTTGACTAAAAAATATAGGAATAGTAATGATGTATACAAAAATAAATTTTTTGATAAATAAACTATAGGAATACGGAATTGGGGATTTTTTAATTCGTTCACAAGCCCCAACAATTTCCGTAAATGAGCTTATTTCAAATTTAATATACCTTAGATCGTCAGTAGTCATGCATTTTTGAATCACCATTTTTTGCACAAAATTCATTAATTGTAAAGCCACAGCATTTGGTTTATGTTCTGCTTGAAGCACCTCACTGATGGGATATGCCGATTGGTCTTTTAAAATATAATATTTATGTTTTTCTGACAAATGTTCAACCAAAGCAAGGGCATAATTGCTAATCATAATCCGTGCTTCTTCTTTATGCTTTGAATCTTCTTTTAATATTGATGCCAATTTCAAGGCTAAATTGCGTGAATTATTCAACAATGACCCTAATAATTTGCGACCTTCCCACCAACGATCGTAAGCCGTATTTGTTCTAAAAACCAACAAAAGGGAAATCACAAACCCTAACAAGGAATGCACAGTACTTGTACTCTTAATTGGATAGTATTGCGTTTCTATATAAACAATGATGGTTGTGTAAACCCCAAGGCATAACATTAAGGGTATCAGTTTTCTGAAGGTATCGCTTTTGTGAAATTTAAAAATCAATGAAAACCAATCTTTGGGATTATATTCTACCATAAATCAAATACTTGTATTGTCAAAAAGAGCAATACTTTTCAAATTTATGAAAAATATTGCTCTTAACATTCACCATGCTTATTTCAAGCACAATAATAAAGATTTTATTCTGCGTCTTCGTCGCCGTCTTCAATTTTAATTACAGAAGTGTCTACTTTTACTCTTTCACGAATTATTTGTTCTATTTCGTCTAACATTTCAGGATTATCCTGTAAAAGTTGTTTCACAGAATCGCGTCCTTGACCTAACTTTGTATCTTTATAAGAAAACCATGAACCTGATTTTTTAACGATTTCCATGTCAACCGCTAAATCAAGTACTTCTCCCGATTTAGAAATTCCTTCGCCATACATGATGTCAAATTCTACGACTTTGAACGGAGGAGCAACTTTATTTTTAACCACTTTTACCCTTGTTCTATTGCCAAGAATATTGTCAGCACTTTCTTTAATTTGACCAATTCTACGAATATCTAACCTTACGGAAGCATAGAATTTAAGGGCATTACCACCAGTAGTCGTTTCAGGACTACCGAACATCACCCCAATTTTATCACGCAACTGATTGATAAAAATACAACAACAACCCGTTCTATTGATAACCCCTGTTAATTTTCTCAATGCCTGAGACATTAATCGAGCTTGTAAACCCATTTTACTATCGCCCATTTCGCCTTCAATTTCAGCCTTGGGTACCAACGCTGCTACAGAGTCAATTACGATAATATCAATGGCTCCAGAACGAATCAAATGTTCTGCAATTTCTAATGCTTGCTCTCCATTGTCTGGCTGCGCAATCAATAAATTTTCAGTATCTATCCCTAATTTCTCTGCATAGGTTTTATCAAAAGCATGCTCAGCATCTATGAAGGCTGCAATACCGCCAGCTTTTTGAGCTTCTGCAATACAATGCATCGTTAGGGTCGTTTTACCAGACGATTCAGGACCATACACTTCTATAATTCTTCCTCTCGGAATTCCACCAATACCAAGAGCAATGTCTAAACCTAATGAACCGGTAGAAATCGCGGGAACATCCATCACTTTTTCATCACTAAGTTTCATTACGGTTCCTTTACCGTAGGCTTTATCTAATTTTTCAATGGTTAATTGAAGTGCTTTTAATTTATCTGCGTTTGACATGCTATTGGTTTTATAAAATTATTTTTTTGATCGATAGATTTTATTACAAGAATACAAACTTACCTTAAAACTCACAATGATATTTTGGCTATTTTTACGGTAAGCATTGCGTTAAATTAATTCTATTATTTTTTGATGATGCACAAATGTAAGTGCTTTAAATTTACCTTCAAAACAATTGTTAATATATTTTACATTAATTGTAAACTATATTTACAATTGTACTTTATTCAAAAAAGAGGCATTTAAAGCTCCATAAAACACATTTAGTAGACACAACTTATACAACTGGCAAATAAATGAGCATCTTACACAAAAAAATACCTTTAAAAAAAACTTATAAATTCTTTATTCCGTAATAACGAAACGGATGTTAGAAAATTCAATAGTGCTAGTATAAAAGTTAATCGCGGTTATATTTTTTAAATTTTAAATTGTCTATGAAAAACAATATTTTAAATTCATGCTTACTATTGTTACTTTGTTCTATTAGTTATGGACAAAGCCCTGGAAATATTTCTTCAAATTTACAATGGTGGTTCAAAGCAAATGCAGGAACAAGCACGACAACAGATGCAGCTGAAATTGCCTCATGGACCAATTATGGCAATTTCGCAACCACTTCTGTAACTAGAACAAACTTGTCGTCAAGTGGTTACCCGATGTACAAATCATCTATCTTAAATTTCAATCCAATCATAAGGTTTAGCTCCGCCGCATTTTTCACTGAAACATTTGATTTAACGAATATGAATCCAACAGCAGACAATAGTACCGCTGTAATCGTTTTTCAATCTACTCAAAATAGTGGCAACACACTACAATACCAATCTCCCAATTTAATTTCTACAGAAAGAACTGTTACGGTATATGATTACGAATTAGGATTTACAGGAGGAAAAGTCGCCTTAAAAATCAACAATGCCAGTGATACTTGGACAGCCAAAAATACCAGCACCTATTACGATGGCTATGCGAGAATCGCAACGGCAACGCGCTTAAAAGACGCTACGGCCGCCAATCCTTCGACATTGGATATATACGTAAACGCTAAAAGTGACATTACGACCACTAGTGCTGGTAACTCCTACACTCTTAATTCGCCAAACTCAAGTACTTCTGCCAATTATGGTGGATTTATGATTGGCGCTCAAGTAAATGCTGATCAAAGTTTATTAAAAACAAGTACCGCTTTCTCTGGGGATATTGCAGAAATAATAGTGTATGATGCGGTGTTAACTGCTGCGGATTTAAAAAAAGTACAGTCATATTTAGCAGTTAAATATGGCATTACCCTTGACCAAACAAGTGCCTACGACTACCAAAAGTCTGACGGCACCATTATTTGGGATGGCACTAGCTCAGCCAGTTATAACAAAGACATTGCAGGCATTGGGCAAGATGACAATTCAGGTTTAAATCAAACCAAATCACAAAGCATCAATGCAGGCGCCATGGTACTCATGAAAACACCTAGCGCCATGGCCAACAATGAATTTATGATGTGGGGCGATAATGGCTTAGCTGTAGTCGCAAACACTGAATTAACGGATGTTCCAACAGGTATAGAAACGAGGCTAAAACGCATTTGGAAAACGACTGAAACTGGAGATATTGGCACCGTTACCGTTACCGTTGACTTAGCTACTGTTGCAGGAAATAAGACTTTGGGTGATTTAAGGTTAATCGTTGATGATGATGCGACCTTTGCAACTGGCACCACGACATTGTATTCGGCAAGCTCACTTACAAGCAATATTGCCACCT
>JBIKPL010000060.1:0-11178 GCA_044357485.1 Cytophagales bacterium | reverse complement strand
CTACGAACACCATCCCCATTGGCATCTCCTTGAAGTCCATTGGCTGGATTATAATAAACTTCATTGATAACCACTTGTGCTTGTGAATTGTAACAAAATAAAAAGGCAGCAATGTCCAAAAAAGAACAAACGAATACTTTGTAGAAGATTTTTTTCATCGTAAAAATAAATTAGAAAAATTAAATTTGAATGTAAAATAGTGATTTTAAGCTATAAAATATTGTTAATGATACTGATACCCATCAGCTTTCGAAAGAATGAAATTAAAATAAATTTACTTAAACAATCACCCAAAGGTAAAAAACGAAAATGAATTACAAAACATTTTAGCCAAATTATAAAAACATTTGTTGTAATGCCCCCCATAATTGTTTTTTTAACATCACATCAGCTTGAACCATTTCGATGCTGTCGGCATGTAAAATTGTTTTACTGGTCATGTATTTAGTATTTGGGATAGTCATTGATTGGGCGGTAAAAAAAGCCGCTGACCCAAAACTTACCAGTTGTTGAAAAGGTGGTAATTGGTGTTTTTGACGATCAAATAAGCTTTCATCGATGAGTGCCACGTCGTCTAAAGAAAGTTTGATGGCATTTAATATTTTAGTCAAAAAGTCGAGGTTGGCAGCAGTACATATAACCTCCCCTTGATTGGCTAAAATAATTAATATTTGTTTTTTGTTTTGGCCTAAAAAATTGACCACCCTTAATGTTTCAACGATTTCAACTTTCTTTGCCACAATATCAACTGGGCTTGTTTTAATTTCAGCAACAACCTTTTCTTCAATATGATTTAAATCATCTTTAAGAATTAAATAAATATCTTCTTTGAATAATTGCGTTAATAATGCCTCTTTGTTTTCCATTGTATTACCATCCTTGCGCTAAAACATCTGCAATATGCATTACTTTAATTTTTTTACCTTGTTTTTGAATGTACCCTTCTAAGTGCATCAGACAAGACGTATCGGTTGAAATAATATATTCGGCATCCGTATCCAAGGCATTGGCCACTTTTTGTTCGGCCATGGCTACAGAAATTGGCTCATATTTAACGGAAAAAGTACCGCCAAAACCGCAACATGTTTCCGATTCTATCATCTCCACCATTTCCAAACCTTCCACATTGCTAAGTAATGTTCTTGGCCCAGCCTTAATTCCACATTCCCTCAAAGCACTGCAAGCATCGTGGTAAGTCCCTTTTCCGAGCAACTTTGCGCCAGGAATACGATCCACTTTAAGTACTTCGGTAATAAATTGGGTAAATTCATACACTGTTTTTTGCATTAGCCGACATTGGTGCAAATTGGGCGTTTGCATAAATAAAGTAGAATAGCCATTTTTCAACATTCCGGTACACGAACCAGAAGGGGTTACGATGTATCTTTTTTCGTTTTTAAATTCGTCTAAAAATTTAGAAGCAATATCTCTCGCATCGTCAAAAAAACCAGCATTGTAAGCCGGCTGCCCACAACATGTTTGTTCTGCATTGTAAAACACCTCACAACCAAGGGCTTCTAACACTTTAACCATATTAAAACCTGTTTCAGGATACATTTGATCAATGAAACAAGGAATAAATATATCGACTTGAATTTTACTCATATTGAAATACCTTTGCCGACAAATCGTAGGCTTGTTGAAATGCGTGTTTATTAATTCCCAAAGCTACATTATTATTTTCAAAATAATCAATAATAAGTTCAGTAGAAATATTCCCTGTTAAATCATCTGTGGCCATCGGACAACCACCAAAACCACGAATAGCACCATCAAATCGTCTGCAACCGGCTTGATATGCAGCTTCAAGTTTGGTAATACTATCGGCAGGCGTCGCGTGCAAATGCGCACCAAAATTAATTTGCGGAAAAGCCGGAATTAACATACCAAAAACCTCCTGAATTAAAGCAGGCGTGGCGCTTCCTATGGTATCAGAAGGGGCAATCATTTGTACACCCAACGCTGCTAATTGAGCTGTAAAATCAAGTAAATATTGAACACTGTACGCTTCGCCATAAGGATTACCAAATCCCATAGACAAATACACGACCAATACTTTACCATGCTTAATACAAAGGTCTTGAATCTTGGTTATTGTTTGTAATGCTTCTGCTATGGAGGCATTGGTATTGCGTTGTTGAAATGTTTCTGAAATTGATAATGGAAATCCTAGATACGAAATTTTGTCAAAAGTAAGGGCTTGCTCCGCTCCTCTTGTATTGGCAACAATGGCTAACAATTTGGTATGGGTATTCCAATGTAATTGTGCCAGCACCTCTTGCGTATCTTTCAATTGAGGAATTGCTTTAGGAGACACAAAACTACCAAAATCTAAGGTATCAAAACCGACTGCAAGCAATTGATTGAGGTACTCTATTTTTAACGCGGTGGGCACAAATTCATGCAAACCTTGCATGGCATCTCTAGGGCATTCAACAAGCTGAATTTTCATACATCAGAGCATTATGATAACTAAAAGCAAGATACGAGGATGTTTGATATTTGAATAAGATAAACTCAATTATTACGTTGATTGGATGAAGTAAATGACATGTAATGATTAGGAACAAATGGTTTATCGCAATCATTACCATTTACAAAAAACTTATTTTCAAGCCATTGAATTCATCATGTTTAAAAAAACTAACATAAAATACTTGCTAACACCCGGTTATAGTAGTATAAAAGTTCCGAAAAAAAAGAGCCCATCAACGTAGTTCATGATTACAATTTACGATAGCTTAAGCCAGATAAACACCATAGGCTATTTCATTAAATAAATAATTAATGAAATAGCCTATGGTTAAATGTATACCTAATGGTTTACCTAGTTGTACTGTAAATAATGTCTCCATTTATCCAACACGGCGGTGAAATCAGCTGGCAATTCGGTTTCAAATTGCATAAACTCACCCGTACTTGGGTGAACAAAACCTAGCGATTTGGCATGTAAAGCTTGGCGAGGAAGTAGCTTGAAACAATTTTCAACAAAGGCTTTGTACTTAGAAGTAAGGGTTCCTTTATGCACTTTGTCGCCGGTATAAGTAGCGTCATTAAAAAGTGGATGCCCTAAATGTTTCATGTGTGCACGAATCTGATGTGTACGACCAGTTTCCAAGTTACATTGCACCAAGGTTACGTACCTTAAGTTTTCAAGGGTTTTATAATGGGTAATGGCATGACGACCATTATCACCTTCTGGAAAAACCTCTGTAATGCGACGGTCTTTTAAACTACGACCCACATGGGCATTGATGGTTCCATTTTCTTCTTTAGGGATTCCCCAAACCAAGGCATAATAGGTTCTTTCGATGCTATGGTCATAAAACTGCTTGGCCAATTTGGTCATGGCCAATTCGGTTTTAGCAATCACCAATAAGCCCGAAGTATCCTTATCGATACGGTGCACCAAGCCTGGTCTTGCAAAACCGTTTTGAGAAGTGGGTAAATTGTCAAAGTGATGCACCAATGCATTCACCAAAGTACCTGTCCAATTGCCGTGTGCAGGATGTACGACCATGCCAGCAGCTTTATTGATCACCAAAATATGTTCGTCCTCAAAAACAATATTTAAAGGAATATTTTCAGGTCTAATTTCAGTATCTCTTACTGGCGTAGGCAATGAGATGGTAATGGTATCTCCTGGTTTCACCAAATAACTTGGCTTTACAGCTATTTCATTAACCAACACCTGCTTATTTTCAATGCCTTGTTGAATTTTATTTCTAGTAGCATTGGGGATTTTAGCCATGATAAACTTATCAACCCGTTGTAAACTTTGTCCCGGATCAACTTCTATGCGATGGTGTTCAAATAGGCCTTGAATTTCTTCTTCCTCCTCCTCTTCATTAAAAATAATATTGTTATGGTCAGACATTTCCAATTGGGTTTGTACAATTTATGAGTAAAAGAAATTACTATTGTATCAAAAGTACCAAATTTTGATGGATTTTCCTTACTTGCAGGTATGATACTGCAAACTTCTATTCCAAAACTGCCATTACAGGAAGTGAGACATCCTCTTGTCGAACAATTTGGGGTGCAATTATGGGTATTACGAACCGATTTGAGCCACCAAGAAGTATCGGGCAACAAATGGTTCAAGCTAAAATATAATGTAGAAGCGGCTGTAAAACAGGATTTTAGTACCTTACTCACTTTTGGTGGCGCCTATTCTAACCATATTTACGCTACTGCCGCTGCCGCAAAAGTGTATGGCCTAGATTCGATTGGCGTTATCAGGGGAGAAGAACCAAAAGTTTGGAGCAATACGCTGAAGTTTGCCCAAGAAGCAGGCATGCAATTGCATTTTATAAGCAGAGAAACTTATAAATTAAAAACAGAACCTGATTTTTTACAAAGCTTACCAGACCAATTTGGAAAGGTTTATTTGATTCCGGAAGGAGGAAGCAATGCCTTGGCAGTAAAAGGCACGGCAGAAATCACGCCCTATATAAACATTCCCTATACCCATGTTTGTTGTGCCGCGGGAACAGGCGGCACCTTGGCAGGAATTGTGGCCAGTGTACAGGGTCGAAATATTGAAGTGATAGGTTTTCCCGCCTTAAAAAATGGCGGATTTTTAAAAGAAGACATTGCTCAACTTTTACACGAATACAATGGCGAAAATTTACCTGAAAGTTTTAGCCTTCAAACCGATTATCATTTTGGAGGCTACGCCAAAACAACCCCAGAACTAATTGAATTTATAAAAGCGTTTGAAGCCGATTTCGAAATTCCTCTGGAACAAGTCTACACTGGTAAAATGATGTACGGCATTTTGGAATTGATAGCCCAAGGTTATTTTCCAAAAGGAAGCACGATAGTAGCTGTGCATACAGGTGGTTTGCAGGGCAGGAGTTTTTAGAGGCACCCTTCCCCCTGCATTTTACCCCCCCTCCCCCCCCGCATTTCATACGGGGTTATTGTAGTTCAACGCTTACGCGTTGAATGTGTTAGCCAACCCGAAGGGTTGAACAATAATAGCCGTAGATGCAATCTACGGAAATTGTGGCGGTGCATACAATTTTATGCGGGATTGTTGTTGTGTAACAATTTCGCGTTGAGTGTGTTAGCCAACCCGAAGGATTGAACAATAATTTCCGTAGATGCAATCTACGGAAATTGTGGCGGTGCATACAATTTTATGCGGGATTGTTGTTATGTAACAATTTCGCGTTGAGTGTGTTAGCCAACCCGAAGGGTTGAACAACAATTTCCGTAGATGCAATCTACGGAAATTGTGGCGGCGCATACAATTTTATGCGGGATTGTTGTTGTGTAACAATTTCGCGTTGGGTGTGTTAGCCAACCCGAAGGGTTGAACAACAATAGCCGTAGATGCAATCTACGGAAATTGTGGCGATGCATACAATTTTATGCGGGATTGTTGTTGTGTAACAATTTCGCGTTGAATGTGTTAGCCAATCCGAAGGGTTGAACAACAATATATATTCGCTTAGCGAAATTATTAGCACAAACACTACTTTAAAACACTCATTATTCCATACAACGGTATATTGGTCAGCCAGCTTTCTTGTCTGTATTTGCTCATTGAAGTTCGGATGACAAGCTTTGGGGCAAATTTATCCATATATACTTTCAGGCTTTTTGACTTTAGGTTTTCCTCTGCTTTTACTTCAATGGGTATAATTTCATTTTGATGCTGTACTAGAAAATCAATTTCTGCCGTGGCATTTTCGGCTGTCCAATAGTAAATTTCATATTGTAATTTCAATTGTTGACAGACGAATTGTTCAGTTAAAGCACCTTTGAATTCTTGTAAAATGGCATTTTTTTCAAGGAGGATTTTAGGGGCTAAATTTCCTATTGCATTCAACAATCCAATATCAATAAAAAACAATTTGAAGGCATCATAATCCATATAGGCGTTTAAGGGTAAAACAGGCTTTTCAATGCGGTTCACTTTTAACACCAAACCAGCATCTACCAACCAATTGATGGCTTCTACAAAGTCTTTTGCCCTTGCGCCATTTTTAATTTGGCCGTATATAAATTTCCTGTTTTCTTTGGCCAATTGACTCATTAAGGATTGCCAAACCATCCTAATTTTGGGTACAATCGCATGAGGAGCATATTTGGCAAAATCATTTTCGTAACCTATGATTATTTTTTGTTGAATGTCTCTTGCCGTATTTAAATCTTTATATTGAATATAATTCGCTACTACTTCAGGCATTCCTCCAATAAAATAATACAGGCGAAGTAATTCCACTAATTTCTCATGAAATAAATCCAGTATAGGCCAGTTTGCATTGCTTAATGCGAGGGTTAATTTATCCTCTCCTATGCTCTCCATAAACTCCATAAAACTTAATGGATACAACCTCAAAAAGTCAACTTTGCCAACAGGGAAAGAATTGTTTTTTTGCAAAGAGATGCCCAATAATGAGCCTGCTGCGATGATATAATATTCAGGTGCTTGTTCAAAAAAATATTTCAAAGCGGTTAATCCTTTTTCGGCTTCTTGAATTTCATCAAATATCAATAAGGTATTGCTTGCCTCAATTTTTGTGTTCGTTTCAATTTCAATTACCGCAATAATTCTTTGTATGTCGAAATCTGCCAAGAAAAGTTCTTTCAACCTCGAACTACTTTCAAAATTCAAATAGACTACTTGAGCAAATTCATTGCGTCCAAATTCTTTCATCAACCAAGTTTTGCCTACTTGTCTTGCGCCTTGTATAATTAAAGGTTTTCGACCACGAGAGACTTTCCAAGCTTTAAGGTCATCAATAAGAATCCTTTTCATTTGTATATCATTTACACAAATATACATTTATTCCTTTGAAAAAGTGTAAAGATTAACACTTTTCTGTACGAAAAAGTGTAATAATTAACACTTTTCCTAAGGAAAGTAAGATATGAATAGTGATATTAAGCTTCTTGGTATGCAAAAAAATGGACATCTATTGCGGGAGAATTAAATGTAATCGTCTAAAAAAATAACCATCTACACCAATTGTCCAATTCCAAAGCTAAGCACAAACAACAACGTCGTCAATGCCATTTGTTTTAAGTAAGGATCTAAGGTGGCAGGGTCTTCTTTTTGAACTACCGCTTTGAGGTTAATGATGAGTAAAGGCAACACGATTAAGAACAACCAATTCCATAAACTTTGGTAGGTAAACATAACATACATGATGGCCGATAAAAATCCTGTCATCAACAATACGGCGTGGTAAATCACCGCTTTGGGTCTTCCTAACCTTGCGGGGATAGACATTTTTCCTGCTTTTAAATCAGACGTAATGTCCCTGATATTGTTTACGTTCAAGACTGCGGTGGCAAATAAGCCACAAGAAATTGCAGGTAAAATCAACAAAGGCGCAAAGGTATTGGTATGCAAATAATAGCTTCCTAAAACCCCCACCAAGCCAAAGAAAATAAACACCGAAATGTCGCCCAAACCGACATAACCGTAAGGATTTTTGCCTGCGGTATATTTGATGGCAGCCACAATAGCAAGGATGCCCAATGCAAAGAAAAACAAAAATTTAGGATTGAGTTCTCCAAAGGAAACATACAGCAAACACAGTCCGGAAACCAAAGACAAAACCGTAAATAAAATTAGGGCATTGAACATGGCTTTAGATGAAATGGCTCCGGAAGAAACCGCCCTTTGTGGTCCTTTTCTACCAGAATCTTCATGGTCAGCCCCGTGAATGGAATCGCCGTAATCGTTGGCCAGGTTGGAAAGCACTTGCAATAATATGGTCGTCAATACGCTGAAGGCGAATACTTTTACAGAAAATTGATGCTCCACACCCGCCATAAAAGCAGCCATCCCTATGCTCGACAAGGCCAAGGGCAAAGTGCGCAGGCGGAAGGCGGATAACCAGCTTTTGAGTCTTGAGTGTTGAGTGTTGAGTGTTGAGTTATCCATTATGCGATTTTGAATTCTTCAATGCAATTATTTAAGCTCGTTCAGAATTTCTTCTCCCATTGGTTTTACGCCTGCGGAGAAGTATTTGACCAATTCCCCTTTTTCATTTACCAAATACTTGCAAAAATTCCAGCTTGGCGTTTGGTCGTTCCAGCCATTTTGGGATTTATCACTCAGCCATGTGTACAAAGGTGCTTGGTCATCGCCTTTCACGGATATTTTGGAAAACAGTTGGAACGATACCCCATAATTTTTCTTGCAAAAAGCACCGATTTCTGCTTCAGTTCCAGGTTCTTGTGAGGCAAAATTATTGGCAGGAAAACCCAACACCACCACCTTGTCTCCATATTGTTCGTGGAGTTTTTGCAAATCTTCGTATTGAGGCGTGTAACCACATTTGGATGCCACATTCACCAACAACACCTTTTTGCCTTTGAAACTGGCAAAGTCTATCATTTCACCCGAAAGGCTTTTCATTTTGAAACCATAAAATGCGGATGCTTTTTCGGATGTAGTCATGGTCGTTGGTTTAGATTTGATGTCTTTGCCAAAGCAAGAGGACAATAACATTAAAGCGAAGTATTTAAGTTTTTTCATTTTTTTAGGAAATAAATTTGATTTGAAAGTTGAAATATTTACTGCTTATTTTACTAAACATTGAACATTAAAAACTCAACACTAATAAACTACATCTTCTCTGGCACATCAATTCCCAACAACAACATTCCTTTTTTGATGACACTGGCCACCGCCCCAGAAAATGCGATTCTGAACATGAATACCTCCTGGTCAGGTTCATTGAAGACAGAAACCTCGTTGTAAAACCGGTTGTAATCTTTCGCCAATTCGAAGATATAATTTGCAATCACAGACGGTGCATATTCATCTCCCGCTTCTTTTATTTTGTCAGGAAACTGAGACAAAGCAATGATGACCTCTTTTTCGCAATTTTCTAATGTATTGATATTGAAAGTCAGGGAAGTGAAATCTTGGTGTCCCATAGAGGCCGCCTTGCGCAATATGGCGCAAATACGTGCGTGGGTATATTGTATAAATGGGCCAGTATGCCCTTGAAATTCAATCGATTCCTGAGGATTAAACAACATTCGTTTTTTAGGATCCACCTTTAATAGGAAATATTTCAAAGCCCCCATACCCAAAGTACTGTACAATTGTTGTGCTTGTTCAGGCGTGAAGTCGTCAATTTTCCCTAAAGCGGCGGTATGTTCACCAGCGGTGGTGATCATTTCCTGCATCAAGTCATCGGCATCCACCACCGTTCCTTCACGAGATTTCATTTTACCCGAAGGCAAATCGACCATGCCATAAGACAAATGGTAAATGCCATCCGCATACGGGCGACCCAATTTTTTCATGATGTGTTTCAGGACCACAAAATGGTAATCTTGTTCATTTCCAACTACATATACCGACTTGTCAATGCCAAATTCCTTGTATTTCAATTCGGCCGTTCCCATGTCTTGGGTGATGTACACCGAAGTGCCATCTCCCCTTAAAACCAGTTTTTCGTCTAAGCCCTCAGCGGTCAAATCGATCCAAACCGAACCATTGTCTTTTTTGAAAAAAACACCACTTTTCAATCCCTCTTCAACTACTTCTTTACCTAATAAATAGGTATCAGATTCGTAGTAGAATTTATCAAAACTCACGCCCATGGTTTTGTAGGTTTTATTGAAACCATCATATACCCAAGCGTTCATTTTTTTCCATAAATCCACCACTTCTTTGTCGCCTTGTTCCCATTTTAAGAGCATGTCTTGGGCTTCGAGCAACATGGGATTTTTCTTTTCTATGTCTTCTACAGACCAACCCGCAGTTTCTAAAGCAGCATTTTGGGCTTTCAGTGCTTTGTCAAATTCTACATAATATTTCCCTGCCAAGTGGTCACCTTTTAAGCCACTAGATTCAGGTGTTTCGCCATTGCCAAACTTTTGGTAGGCCAACATCGATTTGCAAATATGCACCCCTCTGTCATTGACCAAATTGGCTTTGATGACTTCATAACCATTGGCTTGTAAAATATTCGCGACTGAAAATCCTAAAAAATTATTTCTTAAATGACCCAAGTGCAAAGGTTTGTTGGTATTGGGTGATGAATATTCTACCATCACTTTTTGTCCATTTGGGGCATGGTTTCCAAAAGTTTTATCTAGGACAATCTCTTGCAAAGTATTGATCCAAAAGCTGTCTTTGATCACAAAATTCAAGAATCCTTTGACCACATTATAGGAAGCAATTTGCGGAACCGTTTGGAGTAAATGTTCTCCAATCATTTTACCCGTTTCTTCCGGAGATACTTTGGAAAGTTTTGTATAGGGAAATACCACAAACGTATGGGATCCGTCGAACTCTTTGCGTGTGGGTTGTAATAAAACTGCAGAAGTGGCTAAGTCGAAGTCAAACAATGCTTTTAAGGTATCGCAAATAGCTTTTTCTAGTATGGTATTGATGGTCATTTTTATGGTATTTCTGTATGATGTATTGCTTTAGGAGATCTTATTCCTATTATATTGCACGTACTACAAACTTAGTGATTTTTTTTATTTATTAGGTGTATTTTCATGACCTTGTCTTGGTTGTCTCTCCTAGGACGATGTCCTAGGTTAGGATGTGAAGGGCTTTCAGCCCAATTCGTAACACAGGGCTGAAAACCCGGAATAAAATAACATTGGACAAGGCCCGATGTAAACAACCACAAACAGGGCTGAAAGCCCATCACAAAACAACATTGGACAAAGTCCGATGTAAACAACCGCAAACAGGGCTGAAAGCCCGAAATAAAAAAACAATGGACAAGGTCCGATGTAATCAAACCACAAACAGGGCTGAAAGCCCGAAATAAAAAAACAATGGACAAGGTCCGATGTAATCAAACCACAAACAGGGCTGAAAGCCCGAAATAAAAAACAATGGACAAGGTCCGATGTAATCAAATCACATACAGGGCTGAAAGCCCGAAATAAAAAACAATGGACAAGGTCCGATGTAATCAAATCACATACAGGGCTGAAAACCCGAAATAAAAAACAATGGACAAGGTCCGATGTAAACAACCGCAAACAGGGCTGAAAGCCCGAAATAAAAAACAATGGGACAAGGTCCGATGTAATCAACCGCAAACAGGGCTGAAAGCCCGGAATAAAATAACATTGGACAAGGTCCGATGTAAACAACCACAAACAGGACTGAAAGTCCGAAATAAAAAACAATGGACAAGGTCCGATGTAAACAACCGCAAACAGGGCTGAAAG
>JBIKPL010000279.1:0-4225 GCA_044357485.1 Cytophagales bacterium | reverse complement strand
TAGGAAATAATAACAAATATACCTAAGGAATTTTTAATCGGTGTACTTGAAACAAAGGGAATAACAGGTTTCTTAACAAATATTTTAAAAAATAACCAAGATTGGAAAAAAATTACGATATCGAAAGAAGAAACACTTTGATTCTTTTTCTCATTTAAACTCAGTTCTTCCGCCATCTTTTTATTGAATAATGAACACGGCTAGATAATTCATCATTGTTCTTTTGCACGGCAATTTTGACGCATAAACACGGCTAGATTTTCCATCATTGTTGTCGAACACGGCTTAAGAATCCATCATTTCAAACCATAAATGGAGCTCCAGAGAATATATCGAAATTTGATGGGAAAATCTAGTTTATGACTGATATTCGGCATCGGTTCATCATAAATTCTAATATTTACAAGTGATTTTGTTAACATTGTATTCAATTCTGTTTAATTTAATTTTGAATAGGTTTATATGCAAAATCTGACATTGCAGTCCGATATTTTATATTCGGCATAGGTTTGACATTAAGCATTGTATTAAACTTATTTCATATTTATTTAAGAAGGTTTTTATTCAAAATCTGTTGATGGTTCTTGTTTCATTCCAGTTTTCTTTTTGTCGGAAATCCGACCAACCTAATCACGTAAGGCCATATTTTAAGCAACTAAATAACGAGGTTTCTTTAGTTTTTCTCTGCTTTCAAAAACATTTTCGTTGAAACGGATTTTTTTGGTAAGGGTTCAGGTTTGTCTCATCTACATCCTCATAATCACTGTGGTAAATCATTGTCTTTTCATCATCCTCATAATAACTATTAGTTTTTGTGCACATTTTGAGGTAATCTTTACGATATATTTTGTTTTTCTGAAGCATTAAAACAGCAAAGCTATATAACAGGGAAAATTTCCCGCCGAACATGTTCCCGTCATCGGGTATACTTCTTAGTTTAGTATATTGTATAGCTGAAGAGACGTAAAGCAAAAAACCTAAAGTAAAAATTGAAAAACAAATAACTAAGAAGAATATTTGAAAATCGTTCACGGAAAACAAAAATAAATGTTTATACCTTGTGAAGGTAATAAGACAAGGGTATTTGTAAACACTGTCGAGTAATGTAATCATGTGTTGATTTCAAACATTCTGAAACCGTAGAAAAGTCTTATACAATGCTTGAATGTAAAATTAAATGAGAAATATAATCATTGCTTGAATAACAAGACAAAGTTCACTTTTCAACTCTAATATTTGTGTTGAAAGAAAAAGTATCAAATTAGTTAGTATTTGTATAGCAATATTCTTATTTAACTATCCTTATTTTAACTTTACTCTGAGCAAAAAATCTGATTGATTGAAGAATTTTTTCTAACAAATTTTAAAAAAAATAATCAAGCTTACAAAAAAAAATTACAACATCAAATCAGTAAAGAAAACCTGGAGACTAACCCTAACCCTAAGCCTGATCCTACATAAAAGATAAATAATTATAATAGTTAAAAGGAAGAATATATGGTAACTAAGGGTTATGATGTAATTGTATCAAATTAGTTAGTATTTGTATACCTAGAATACTAATCAATGAGCAAAAAACTCACTTCATCCATGGTCACTATGGCATCAAGCCATTAGAGACTAATAGTTCAATTACTGTGGAGTAGTGCCTAAATAAACATAATAATTATTATATTTATGAGTTATGAGTTATAATATATATATCCTTCAATAAACTTTACTCTGAGTACTTTAATTTTGATAATTCATAGAATTTTGTACCCTCAATTTTAAAAAAATAATCAATGTAGGCAAAAAGAAATACAATATCAAATCAGTACAGTAGAAGAAAAACTTTGAATCTTTGTCTCACAAAAACTCAATATTTCCGCCATCTTCTTTTTGATTGATGAACACGGCTAGATTATTCATCATTGTTCTTTTGCACGGCAATTTTAAGGCATAAACACGGCTAGATTTTCCATCATTGTTGTCGAACACGGCTAAAGAATCCATCATGTCAAATCGTTAATGGAGCTCCAGAGAGAATATCGAAATTTAAAAAAAAATCCAGATTATGACTGGAATTCGGCAACGGTTCGACAATCAGACATACATGGACTTGGTATTTAAATTAACATTGTATTTATTGATTGTTTATTTATAATTTATTAGGAGTATATGCTAAATCTGACATTGCAGCCCGAAAATATATTTGTTTCGTTCCAGGTTTCTTTTTCGAAAATCCTACCGCCCTTGATCGTGCACGACCATTTGTAATGCAACTTGATAAAAGAAATTTATTGGACTCTTCTGCGTTCGAAAACGTTATTGTTGAACCTGATGGTTTTGGCCACTTTGTGAATACATGTCACCATGCCTCAGCGAGCAACCACAATAAAGTTCGGAATTGTGAATACGTAAACAACTTTGGAAGGATCGAAATTGTGGCGGCGCGCGATATTTTAGCCGGAGAAGAACTTCTCTGTGACTATCATTGGCAATTGGCGGGTATTTTCGAAAGCAGCGGCAACACGTCTAATAATGCTGCCGTGGAGCTGGGGAAGCAGTGTAAATGCAAACAATGTATACAAAGCAAGAGTATTCGGGACAAAATCCAAAGTGGAAAACGGAAATTTGAAGCGATGGAGGATTCACCAGCTTCTGCAGAGCTTCACCAGCATATACTGAGCATGTATTTTGCGTCACTCAATTGTCCATTGAAAAAAACTATTATACTGGGCAACGGCATTGCGAAAAAAAGAGTTATTCACGTTTTAAATAACGAGAACGTCTGTTCCGTTGGGGCCAGTTTGACGGAGCATAGCTGGCGACGACTGCTGGACGAACTTCCTGAGGCAGCGGTAAATGGAGGAGGATTTATGCAGATCGGGAGTTCCTTTGGCATTGAAGCCCTTATTGCAGCGATGCACAAACCGGGTCTCGCTTTTTCCTTGTCCGTATTGCCCTCGAGTAAAGAGGTGGATATCGCAGTGTCAACCATCAAAAAAGTTTTAAAAGAAGATGACGAATCGGCCTTGTCTCTAGCTGCACACCATGCTTGTCCAGTTACTGCTTCCACGACAGAAGGTCTTTCTTGGGAGCATTTGAAAGTCACAGTTTTACTTATGACATCAAGAAATGAAGAAAATCCTTCGTTTTCAATACGGACAGGAATGAATATTTATACAAAACTCCCGGATCTCCGCATTGTCATTACGAGCGATAGTGATGTTCGGGATGTCATTCTTATGGACAATTTAAACTGGAATTCTAATTATCAAATAATCACCTGCAAGTCTTGTACCGATGAAGGAGACGTTAATTTCTTCTTGCTTGAGAGAATAAATCTCCCTGCTATGGCTTTACATACGGATTCAATTTTGGATTCAGCCACCAAACTCCAACGACAATTGCAAAGGTCATCAATGCATCAATCCGCTGATCAAATGGATGATAAAATTCAACACCGCTTAAGTTTACAGAGGCATAGGAAACTCAGCTTCAAAGATTCGTTAAAGAAATATTTGTACGGAAATTGGTTTGAAACTGAGGAGAATCACTGCTTGAAATGTCTTCTCTCGCCATCTGCAGATTTAGTAGGTCTCAGTTCGACTTTTTTAAGATCCGGAGTTGCTGTGAAAAAAATTGGAAATCTTATTATGTTCTCTCTTGAAGGAGGAATCGCGTTCCCCATCGATGATTCAGTTGTGAGCATTGGCGGGATTGCCTTCATCCCGGTCGCTTTTATACTCTCGTGGGAATTTCATCATTCAACTATCGTCTGGTCCGGAGAACATTGGATATCTGTCAATGACAATGTGGTCATGGAGATTGATGATCCTGGCTTCGAGAAACTTATCGAAAGTTGTACAAGAGTCGTTGTTGTATCAGCAACTGAAGATTATATCTTCTCGGGTCAACGGCTTGTCAAAGGAATGAAAAGACCAAATAACTCATGTTATATCAACTCTGTTATTCAGGTATTTCGGTGTTTTAACCATCGGTATCGTCCCTTGCCGATGCAAAGAAGCGAAAACTCTGACGAAAAAGCATTGTTGTGGGAGTTAATTCGAGTTGCAATGGATGAAGAATTGCCTGCCAAGGAATTGTCAAATCTCAAGGCCGAAATCGAAAAACTGTACTTCAAACTTCGGGGTGAAAATCTGCCTGGTGGAGATCCTTATGAAATGATTCAATTTGTTATCGAAAATGCTGCCGCGAGTTACGGATTTGAGAACTGGAT
>JBIKPL010000278.1:0-4258 GCA_044357485.1 Cytophagales bacterium | reverse complement strand
GTACTTTGTACTTTGTACTTTGTACTTTGTACTTTGTACTTTGTACTTTGTACTTTGTACTTTGTACTTTGTACTTTGTACTTTGTACTTTGTACTTTGTACTTTGTACTTTGTACTTTGTACTTTATACTTTGTACTTTGCTAGCTTGCGAGAATTTTATACGTTAAGCCTTCTATTAAGTCGAGCTCTTTTAGTAAATCAATGGTCGTGTCAATCCTGATTTTTCGAGAAAACAATTCTACGGTCATGTTTTCACTTTTTACATTTACCCTGAAATCGTATTTCCCTGCATTGTCTGCCGTTAAGGTTTCTAGGTGCTGAATAAGGGCTTCATTGATTACCCTAACGTCAATATTAATTTGAATACCTTTGGTTTTTTCTGCTTTAATTTCACTTAGTAACTTAAACATGGTAGGTTTAAGTTCATAATCGGTTTCACTTTTCCACTTCTTTTGTATCTTACCATTGATATATAGAAAGTTACCAGGCGAAATAAATTGTGCAAAACTGATGTAATCTTTCGAGAATATGGCCATTTCTATGTTGCCATTATAGTCTTCTAAAGTAAATCTTGCGAAGGTATCTCCTCTTTGAGTTTTACCAAGATTCATGTTGGTAATGATACCGCCTACACAAACGTCTTTGTTTTGGTACCGTGGATCAACTAAAATATTGTCAAGGGTATCGGTACAGAAGTTTTCGAGTTCCATTCTGTATTGGTCCAATGGATGTCCCGACAAGTACAAACCTATCAAGTCTTTTTCAATTTTTAACCTCACCAAATTGTCCCAAGGTTCACAAGGGGTAGGTTTGGGTTGGGCAATATCCATGGCGCTACTCATGTTTCCAAACAAGGAATTTTGAGCCGCATTTTTGTTTTCTTGGTAGGAGTTACCGTAACGGATGAGACGCTCAATAAAAGGCGTAGACTCCACTTCGTTTACTACCATGTATTGTGCACGGTGAATGTCTTCAAAGCAATCGAAAGCACCACCTTGGGCAAAGCTTTCAAAAGTTTTTTTGTTTACCGTTCTTAAATTTACCCTTTTAGCAAAATCATAAATGTCGGCATAGGGACCATTTTCTTCTCTTTCTTTGATGACTGCATCTACAGCCGCATCTCCAGTCCCTTTGATAGCCCCTAATCCAAACCTGATTTCTCCTGCTTTGTTTACATCAAAAAATCGCCCACTTTCGTTGACATCAGGCCCTAATACCGTAATGTTGGCACGCTTACATTCATCCAAGAAAAAAGTCACCTTATCCATGTTGCTTTGGTTGTGCGTGAGCACAGAAGCCATGTATTCGCCTGGGTAATGCGCTTTAAGCCAAGCCGTTTGGTAGGCTACAAAAGCATAGCACGTAGAGTGCGATTTATTGAAAGCGTATTGGGCAAATGCTTCCCAGTCGAGCCATATTTTTTCTAGTTTATCAGCTGGATGTCCTTTTTCCATCGCACCCTCAATGAATTTTGGTTTCATTTTATCGAGGGTGTAGCGGTCTTTTTTACCCATGGCTTTACGCAAAACATCCGCATCTCCTTTTGTAAATCCGCCAATTTTTTGCGACAAAAGCATTACCTGTTCTTGGTACACGGTAATGCCATAACTTTCGCCAAGGAATTCTTCCATCTCTGGCAAGTCGAAGATAATTTCTTCTCGCCCATGCTTACGGTTAATGTAGTTAGGAATATACTCTATCGGACCTGGACGGTAAAGTGCATTCATGGCAATTAAATCGGCAAACTTGTCGGGTTTAAGGTCTTTAAGGTGCTTTTGCATCCCCGCAGATTCAAACTGAAAAGTGGCATTGGTTTCTCCTCTTTGGTATAATTCGTAGGTTTTTTCGTCTTCTAAATCTACATCATCAATGATGATTTCAATGCCATGATTTTTTTTAATCATCCCCAACGCATCACGGATAATGGTAAGGGTTTTTAATCCCAAAAAGTCCATTTTAATTACCCCTGCGTCTTCAATGATTTTGCCTTCAAATTGGGTGACCAATAAATCTGAATCTTTGGCGACAGCCACCGGGATAAGATCTGTTAAATCAGAAGGGGCAATGATAATTCCTGCGGCGTGTATGCCTGTGCCACGCACAGAGCCTTCTAAAATTAATGCTTCTTTGAGTACTTTAGCACGTAAATCGGTGCCGCCCAAAATTTCTCGTAACTGACGTACATTGTCAAGGTCTTCGGCTTGAAGGCCTTCGTTTTCTTTTAAACTTTTAGCACCATCGATAGGCGCAGTCAGCACCCTATTTAAGGAGATGCCAGGTTTGTCGGGCACAAGTTTGGCCAAGATATTGGCTTCTTGTAAAGGCAATTCCATGACACGAGACACATCTTTGATACTCATTTTGGCCGCCATAGTGCCATAAGTAATGATCTGTGCTACCTGATTTTTGCCGTATTTTTGAACCACGTAATCAATTACCTTTTGACGACCCTCATCGTCAAAGTCCGTATCAATATCGGGCATTGACTTACGATCGGGATTTAGGAATCTTTCAAAAAGGAGGTTGTATTTGATAGGGTCGATATTGGTAATCTGAATACAATAGGCCACTACAGATCCAGCTGCCGAACCACGACCTGGTCCGATAAAAACACCGATATCGCGACCTGCCTGAATAAAGTCCATTACAATTAAAAAATAACCCGCAAATCCCATGGTTTTGATGGTGAACAACTCAAAGTTGATCCGTTCTTCAATTTCAGGGGTGATTTCTTGGTAGCGTTTTCTTGCACCCTCAAAGGTGAGGTGTTTGAGGAATTCCCATTGATTTAAAACATCAGGAACCAGTTCGGTGGTTTTATGGAATTCTGATGAGGTATGTATTTTAAATTCTTCTGGTACAGGGAAGTTGGGCAGAAGAATGTCTTTTTTGAGTTTAAGCTCCGTGACTTTGTCCACAATTTCATTGGTATTGTCAATGGCTTGAGGTAAATCATGGAAGAGATTACTCATCTCTTGGGTGTTTTTAAAATAAAATTGGTCGTTATAAAATGCGAAACGTCTTCCTTTGCCACCAGAGCCATCATCGTCATTAAAATCTTTCATGGTAGGCGTACTTTGTTTTTCGCCTGTATTGATGCAAAGTAAAATGTCATGGGCATTGGCGTCTTCCTGATTCACGTAGTGTGAATCATTAGAGGCGATTACTTTTACATTGTATTTTTTTGCAAATTTTAAAAGTACATCGTTTACGATTTGTTGTTCAGGGATGGAATGTCTTTGTATTTCTACATAATAATCTTCCCCAAATATATCAAGCCACCATTTGAATGCTTTTTCCCCTTCAATTTCACCATGCTTTAAGATTGTTTGCGGTACTTCTGCCCCAAGACAACATGTGGTGGCAATTAATCCTTTATGGTATTTTAAAACCAATTCTTTGTCTATTCGAGGGTATTTGCCATACATGCCTTCAATGAAACCCAAGGAACACATTTTGACTAAGTTTTTATACCCTTCTTCATTTTTAGCCAAAAATAATTGGTGTCTTCTGACATCTTTGTCTTCTTTGGTAAATTGTTTTTTATGCCTATCATTTACCAAATAAAATTCGCAACCAACGATGGGTTTAATGCCTGCTTTATTGGCTTCTGCCACAAACTGAAAAGCGCCAAACATGTTTCCATGATCAGTCATGGCTACACCACGCATGTTATCTTCTTTGGCTTTTTTAATCATGTCGCTAATACTAGCGGCGCCATCGAGTAAAGAAAATTGGGTGTGACAGTGAAGGTGGTTGAAAGTAGGCATTGATGTGTTAAATTTTGAGTTGTGAGTTGTGAGTAGCGTATTGTGCTTAGCATAGTTTTTAACTCAACACCCAATACACTAAAAAAGTATCACTAAATTAGCTTAAAACCGAAAATACACCACTAAAAGTATTTATTTTTTTAAAACTTTTTCTGTTCTGTTGTCAAAATTAAGGTAATAAACGCCTTCTTTCATAGAACTCATCTCAATTTCTTTTCCGGTTCCTTTTTTAACAACATTGCCATAAGAGTCAATGACTTCATAAGGGATTGTTCTAGATAAATAAACACTCGTTGTGACTCTTTTAGGAGAAAAAGTAACGGGTTGTTTAGAAGAAGTAAATTCAATTACTTTGGAGTAAAAAGCTTGTCCATCTTTTTCAAGAAATTTAATTCTGTATTTATTGGTGCCAGAATGATGGTTTTCTTCTACTTGATAATTGTTTAAGGTAATAGATCCATGACAAGAAATGTCTTTGAAAACCATC
>JBIKPL010000059.1:0-11338 GCA_044357485.1 Cytophagales bacterium | reverse complement strand
AATAAATGCAGTAACCTTAAAGTGCTCTAATAAACCTTTAGGGAAAATATGGGATAAATATTCTGATTCCAAGCTAATATCGTTTCAGCAAAGATAGCTTACTCCCCACAATATACAAGTGAGCCATAAAAACTTGGAACGCTGATTAAGCGGATTATACGGATAATCGCTGATCTTTTTCCTTAACTTAACGACATTGGACGTGCGCTAGCAGCGTAAATCTATAACTGTATTATCAATTAAACTGTAAACTTATTTTAGGACGACACAATAGTTTTATTTCAATACAATTTACAAATGATTCAAATATTTAGTTAAAAAATCATTTAAATTACAAACCCTTACGGTTTCATTTTTTAGGTAATCGTCTGAATTAGGTGTAATTACAAAATTGTTTTTGCATTCTAAATCTTCAATACAATTATAAAAACCCTTAGAAACTGTTGGGGAGTCAGAATATTTTATTTCAATACATGCGAGTATTTTCAATCCTATTGCCAATACCACATCGCATTCGGCTCCGTTTTGTGTTCGATAATAATACAATTCTACTTCTGGTGGTACTAAAGCTGCAATGTTTTCTATTGCATAACTTTCCCATGAATTACCAATTACAGGATGTCCTTGCAGTGCATCAAATGATTTAATATCAAGTAGTTTGTGTAGTATTCCAGTGCAGCGAATGTATATTTTAGGCGACTTAATTAAGCGTTTTTTAGCATTGGCAAACCATGGTTGTAGTTTACGTACCAAAAAAGCCCCTTCCATAAAATCCAAATAACGGTTTACTGTTGGTGCTGTTACGCCCAACGACCGAGAAAAGGTTTCAGCACTCCAAATCCCTCCATGAAAATGCGATAACATTTGCCACATTTTATGTATCATTGGTGTTGAAAGTTCTACACCAAACAGTGTTCTTAAATCTCTTTCGGCATACGAAAAGATGAAATTTTGAGACCACATTGCGTATTGTTTATCGGTTTTGGCCAATAAAGGATCAGGAAATCCGCCTCTAAACCAATGTTGAGTCATGTTAATATGGCTACCCGCAATTTCTGGTAGGGTAATTTGATTTAATTCATGGAAAGCAATTCTGCCAGCTAAGGTTTCTGTTACACCTTTTACCAAATCAGGCGATGCCGAACCTAATAACAAGAATCTACCTGCTGTTCTTTTGGCATCAATGGCTGGTCTCAAGCGAGTGAACAAAGATGGCATTGCCTGTACTTCGTCTATAATTATGCACGCATCTTGATGTGCATCAAAAAAAGCATTGGCATTGTCTTTTAGTTTAGCATAATCTCGTTCATCTTCCATGTCGAGATATATTATTTCTCTTCCCAAATTATGAGCTAAAGTCTTTGCTAGGGTGGTTTTACCTATTTGGCGTGGACCAATAATAGCAACTGAAGGAAAGAAGTCTAACTTTTCTGTGAGCTCTAAAATGTCTATTCTGTCAAACATATAACCAAGTAATATGAAAATGAAACTTTTGATTTACTTGGTAAATGTATTTATTTATTATTGTTTTACCAAGTAAATCGAAAATCTAATTTTTGATTTACTTGGTTGTGTTGCGCTTTAATACTCCGATGGTCCATCGTGTACCAGCGTTTAAAGTATGTATATGGTATAATTAACTTTACGATTTAACGTTGAACAGTATATTTTTCATTTTTTAACATGAGTAGGAAGTATAAGTTTCACGACAAAGACAGATTGTACTTTGTAAGTTTTGCCACAGTATATTGGATAGATGTTTTTGTTAGAGACCAATATTTTTATGAAGTAGTCAAAAGCCTAGATTATTGTAGAAAAAATATAGGTATGGAAATATATGCCTGGTGTATTATGCCTAGTCATATTCATTTAATTTTTAGAGCACAGGCAGGTAATTCAGCATTGGTTTTAGGGAAATTTAAGGAACACACCTCTAAATAACTTGCCAAATTAATTGAAGATAACCCTCAAGAAAGTCGAAGGGAGTGGGTTTTGTGGTTCATGGAGAGAGCAGGACTTAAAAGTAGCAATGTAAAACATAGACAATTTTGGCAACCCCGCTGGTCTATCGTGAACTTCGGTGTGCTGGTGCACGTCTGAACGCAGTGGTGACGTGTACCAAGTTTAAAAGTAAGAAATTAGAAGCTGGCAGAGATAATAACCTTAGCGTTTCAAACGAATAGTTGGTCCACGTCGAAGCCGTGAACCAGCGGATAACATTTGACGTGCGCCAGCGGGGGTAATTGCCAAACCCTAAAAACAAAGAAGCCAGGTTTATGCCTGGCTTCTTTGTTTTTATCTATTAGAGTAATCTTTAGGATTTTTATAAGCGTGAATAATAGCAAGAATTACAATTTGCTTTTGTTTGTCATTAATTAAATAGTGAATATGATAAGGGAATTGATTTAAAAGTAGGGTTCTTACTTTGCTGTATTTTATTTGAAATCCACGAGGAGAGCGAGCAATAGAAGTTTTTGCTTCTCTAATTCTAAATAAAAATTGTTTAGCTAAATCTTTAGAAATAGCATTGTAATATTCTGTAATTGAGATGATATCCGTTTTAACAGCAGGTCTGTTAACAAAAGAATAGTTAATCATAATCCTTTTTCAATCTCGTCAATAGTTGTATCAAAATCGGCTACATTGGTAGGGTCGTTATAGTAGTCGTTTAATCGTTCATCAATAATTTGTTTTTGCCAAGAGGCAAGGCTTACCACATTTTCAGCTTCTTCCTTTTGCAAATCTGTGTATTTAGATTTTAAAGATTGCCATTCCTCAATTGGTATAAATACACCTGTGGTATTTCCTCTGTTATCGTGAATAAATTGAAGTGTCATAGCTGTATTGTTTAAGAATTAGCGTAAGCTTGTTTGTTTCTGAAATCTCTAATTGCCATATCAACAAGATTGTAAACGAAATTTTTTGAATCTTTAGGCAATCTTCCAATTTCTTCAATTCGTTTCATGGTTTGTTTATCAAGCTCAATTTCTGTTTTACCTACTAAAAAATCAATAGAAACATTTAGAGCATCTGCAATCTTTATAACCACATCAATTGAGGGTTTCACTTCGTCACGTTCATAACGTCCAATAATATCTCCAGAAGTACCAATAACTTTTCCTAAATCGCTCTGCGATAGGGAGTTTTTCTTTCTAAGACTTATGATTTGTTGCCCCAAAGTCATACTTAAATGTAGTTAAAATGATGTATATTTTTACTTTTATACAAAAATAGCTGATATAAATATCATAAACAAGTACGTTAAGCTCACATTTCACGATTTTCCACAAAAAACCTGCACCAATCTTCGTGCAGGTTTTTTATTTAGTTTAAAATAAGGCACTTATGTTATTTTTCTAATAATTATACCACAAAAGGTCGCTATCATTAGTCTAGAGCGTAGCGGTGACTAATGATATACAATGAAAAAGAGATTGCATCTCGACCTTAAAAACCATAAATCCCGCTGGTCTATCGTGAACTTCGGTGTGCTCGTGCACGTCTGAACGCAGTGGTGACGTGTACCAAGTTTAAAGTAAGAAATTAGAAGCTGGCAGAGATAATTACCTTTAGCGTTTCAAAATGGATTTTATTTAATACCTTAGCGTGAACCAGCTGGTGCACGTCTGAACGCAGTGGTGACGTGTACCAAGTTTAAAGTAAGAAATTAGAAGCTGGCAGAGATAATAACCTTTAGCGTTTCAAACGAATAGTTGGTCCACGTCGAAGCCGTGAACCAGCGGATAACATTTGACGTGCGCCAGCGGGGGACTGTCATACATGAAATGATACATGATATGACAAACATTGGTCATGTTGAAGGAACTACATTTGCCACGCATGAAAAGGATTTTGCCCCAACTATTACCACAGATATTATTAAAGGAATTTTAGAAGCTGCTGGTTCTTCTCAAAAATTTGCGATATGTTCTCCCACTAATAGCGAATTTTTCCAAAATGGCACAGTTACAGGTAATACAGTTAATTTTGCACCTAATTTTGAAGAAATTAAAAACGGGGAAACCAACAAAGCGAAAGAAATGAAGGATAATGCAAAAAACAATATTAAAAATGCAGCTAAAGAAGCTAAAAAAGTTAATGAACCTAAGCGGAAATCAAATTCAAAAAAATAATATGCTGAAGAAAATTATTATTTTGAGTTATGTTACATTTTTGAGTACCATAACCATGGCTCAAACCTGGGACCAAGTTTGGGAGAAAGAAGGTGAAGCATTTAGGGATACACTTGTAAAACCATTCTTCAAAAAGAATAATATATTTTATACAGGTGAAATTAAAGTAGTAGATACCGTTGCTAGATACAAATATGATGAAAACTCTCCTCGACTAATTGACTTTTACACAGATTACGAAATGGTTAAAAAAGACAAAGACTATGGTGTTCATGGAACTGCGAATTATATTTCTTTTGGGATTAATCACTTAGGGAAATTTACTCATTTTGCATGTGAAAATGCTTCTAAATATCAAACAGTATATTGTGGTTTTTACAGACAAGGAAATATTGCGAAACATATTATTGACGAAAGCAATGAGGTAGAATATTATCCGAATGGAGAACTTATGTATAAAAGGATGGGCGACGAAGTTTGGGATACAGTTAATGTATTTAAATATCCCAATGGAGCATTAAATGAAAGAATTGATTTTTACCCTATCGACACATTTGTTTCTACTAACCCAAAAGATTGTAACGTTTTTCGTTATGCACGAGCCTCTGATGATAGCCTGATTTATAAAAACGAAGATTTTGAAAAATATGGAATAACTTGGCCTAGGCATATTTCATATCGAATTTTGGATGGTAAGCATGAATTTGGATATAAAAACCATAAAATTAAGATGTTGGGTTATTACAAGAATAATCTAAGAGATGGAGAATGGGTTTATTACAATGAAAAGGGGAAATTAATAAGGAAAGAAGTTTTTCAAGAAGGCAAAAAAGTGAAATGCAAGCCTTGTGGAGAAGTAAGTAACTTTGTGTATTTAACTTTATATTCATTTAGTCCAAATGGTCGTGTTGGACCAGTTGTAGGAAAATACAAGGGATATGATTTAAGTCATTAATTGGATTGGGTAGTGTTATCAATTGTCTGTTTTCCCCGCTGGTCTATCGTGAACCTCGGTGTGCTGGTGCACGTCTGAACGCAGTGGTGACGTGTACCAAGTTTAAAAGTAAGAAATTAGAAGCTGGTAGAGATAATAACCTTTAGCGTTTCAAACGAATAGTTGGTCCACGTCGAAGCCGTGAACCAGCGGCAACAACTATTGACGTGCCCCGCTGGTCTATCGTGAACTTCGGTGTGCTGGGAACTTCGGTGTGCTGGTGCACGTCTGAACGCAGTGGTGACGTGTACCAAGTTTAAAAGTAAGAAATTAGAAGCTGGTAGAGATAATAACCTTTAGCGTTTCAAACGAATAGTTGCTCCACGTCGAAGCCGTGAACCCAAAGTCGTTAAGTGAAGTTTTTTTGTAATTTTAATATCCGTGACAATCTGCTTAATCCGTCACATCTGTGTGCAATTTTGTTTTATGCTTTGTCAAAGAATAAAAACTTGGAACGCTGATTAAGCGGATTATACGGATAATCGCTGATCTTTTCTTTATGACATTGACCGTGAAACAGCGGTAACAACTATTGACGTGCCCAGCGGGGAAACCTACACACATAATCATACGCCACTATAATTAAATCCTTATGTTTTCGAAGTAGCTTTTTCGACTGTTTAGAAGCAAAAACAATATCCTTAAAACAATTAAACAACACAAACATATTTTTACAAAGCTGACAATAAGCCTTATGCTTCATCATCAAATTCAAAAAAAATTCTTAGTGCATCAAAGGGCCATTTCCTTTGCCAAGTACATATTCTGCGCCAAGCACAATGGCTTTGTGTACATATTGGCCAGCTTTTTCACAAGCTTGAGGCAACGATTCACCTTTGGCCAAATAGGCCGCAATTGCTGATGACAAGGTACAGCCGGTGCCATGGGTGTTTCGAGATGCAATTTTGGGATGAGAAAACTCATAAAAAGTGCCGTCGGCCGTGAGTAAAGTGTCGGTACAGGTTTCCCCGAGTTGATGCCCTCCTTTAAGCAAAACATTGTCACAGCCCAGTTGTTGCAGCGCTTTTAAAGCGTTTTCAACATCAGTGCGAGTGGTGATTTTTACATCCAATAGTGTTTCTGCTTCAGGAATATTGGGTGTAATAAGGGTAGCAATTGGAATAAGGTTTTGTTTAAAAGCTTGTAGCGAAGCATCGTCTAGTAAATTTCTTCCAGAACTAGCCATCATAATGGTATCGAGCACAATGTTGGGCGTATTGTAATATTGTAGCAATTGACTGATGGCCAAAATGCCCTCGGCTGTAGGCAACATGCCAATTTTAACAGCAAGGATGTTGATGTCGTCTAAAATGGCTTTGATTTGGCTTTGGATATGGGCCACGGGTAAAATAAAAACATCAAAAATGCCTTGGGTATTTTGGGAAGTGATGCCGGTAATTGCTGTGGTCGCATAACAACCAAGGGCGGTCAATGTTTTAAGGTCTGCTTGTATGCCTGCCCCGGCACTGCTGTCAGATCCGGCAATAGATAAAACGCTGTAATGTTTTTTCATAAGAGAAGAATAGTGTTGTAAAACTAATCAATTCGGCGGTTTCTCCTGCTACAATTCAAAGATTTTAACTTAAATTGCAGCAATATAGTAACAACGTTTTTACATAATTATTGGTCATGGTACGTCTTGTTTTATTGGTTTTGGGGCTTATGTGGTGTTTGAATTTAAGCGCTCAGGAGGAAAAAACTTATGCCACCGAAATTACCGAAAAAGGTTTGTACAACGATTTGTTGGTGCTTACTTCCGATAGTTTAGAAGGACGAGCAACTGGAAAAATAGGCCAAGTGAGGGCAGCCAATTTTATTGCCAAGGCATTTAAAGCACAAGGATTAACAGCACCTGTGCAAGGAAGTTATTTTCAACAATTTGAATTGGTGGATAAAAAATGGGGCGACGTTTATCTTAACATTAACAAACAAAAACTTGCTTTTTTTAAAGAATTTTATTGCTATGGGCAAATCAATGTACCAGAAGAAACCCCATATAAAGTAGTTTTTGCTGGCTATGGGATTGAGGATTCGCTGTATTCTGATTATAAAAATTGTAATGTTAAAGGTAAAGTCGTCGTGATTTTAATGGGGGAACCTATAGATAGCAATGGGGTGTCGTTGGTGACACAATCCAACAAAGTATCTGCTTGGGCTGGCGATTGGAAATTGAAATCACGCATTGCCAGGGAAAAAGGTGCCGCCCATGTATTTATTGTTTCTGTGAATTCCGATGAAGAATTTGACAAAAAGGTAAGTTCCGTGAAACATCATTTAGAAAAACCTAAAATGAATTTTTCTGCTAAAACAAAAAAATCAGACGCCGCTTTTTTTGTGTCTCCAAGTGTGGCTGCCTCACTTTTACGATTGAAAACAAGTGATTTTTTATCACTCAAAAAAACATGGGGATTGCATAAGCCAGTATTTAAAATTAAGCCTATTAAAGTAAGGATAAAAGCCGAAAGCATTGAAACACCAGTAGCCACTGAAAATGTGATGGGTGTATTGGAAGGCACAGATTTAAAGCAAGAACATATTGTAATTTCTGCCCATTATGACCATCTGGGCATTCATGAGGAAAAGATTTTTAGAGGGGCTGACGATGATGGCACGGGTGTAGTAACGCTGATGGCTTTGGCCAAAGCTTTTGCTAAAGCGAAACAAGAAGGCCATGGTCCGAGAAGAAGCATCGTGTTTATGGCTTTCACTGGGGAAGAACATGGCTTGTTGGGTTCTGAATATTATGCCGATTTTCCTGTTTTACCGCTTGTGAATACCGTTTGTAATTTAAATATCGACATGACTGGTCGCCTAGATGCCAATCATGCCAACGATTCTAATTATGTATATGTGATAGGATCAGATAAATTGTCTGCCGAATTGAAACAGGTAAATGAGCAAGCCAATAGCGCTTGTTGTGGCTTAAAGCTCGATTATAAGTTTGATGCGCCCGATGATCCCAATAAATTTTATTACCGATCGGATCATTATAATTTTGCCAAAAAAAATATTCCAGTGATATTTTTTTTCAACGGTATTCATGACGATTACCATAAGGCAACGGATACCATTGATAAAATAATTTTTAGTAAGGTGCATAAAATTGCCAATTTAGTGTTTAGCACCACATGGCATTTAGCCAATCAAACCAAAAGGTTACAATTGAATAAGTAGGGGATAAGTACACCTGCGGCTTTATAGCCAATACTTGTTGACGCCGATTAAAACAGGCTTGTGCTCAAGAAAAGGCGACAACAAATAACACTTCCATAAACATTAACTCAATTAATTTATTAAATTTGTTTTTTTCGATTCAAGATTAAATTACATACCTCTATATATGTCAACCGCGGATAAATTTCTAAAAACAGTTGCTACCAAAGCATTCGATATTCCTCATAGAAATACGATTAAATTCAATATGAGTAAATATTATGCCGCTGTTGAAAAGGGGAAACAAATGTATGTTAACCATGAATTGGCACGTGCAAGGGCATCTTATATCAAAACCCAAGCGGTTGAAAATCTTGATAAATACCTCATTGAATTTGAAACCAATTTTACCAAAAATGGAGGTAAAGTAATTTGGGCAAGAGATAGCCAAGAAGCGTTAGACGAAATATGGAAGATTTTTGAGAAGAAAAAAGCGCGCTCTGTAGTGAAGTCAAAAACAATGACTACGGAAGAAATTGGCTTGAATGAATTTTTAGAACATAAAGGCATTGAGACAGTTGAAACTGATTTAGGGGAATATATTGTACAATTGGCAGGTCAAAAACCCTATCATATTGTAACTCCAGCGATGCACTTGTCTCGTTTTGATATAGCCAAAATATTTGCCGATAAGTTGCATACCGATTATACCGATGATCCTCAAGAATTAACCTTGATTGCTCGTAGGTTGTTGAGAGATAAATACTTGCAAGCTGAAATTGGCATTAGTGGCGGTAATTTTTTGGTGGCCGATGTGGGAGGTGTTGCGGTAACAGAAAATGAAGGAAATGCCAGAATGTGTACTACCTTTCCTAAGACACATATTGCTGTAGTGGGCATAGAAAAAATGCTGCCTAGCATGGCCGATTTAGATTTGTTTTGGCCTTTACTTTCTACCAGTGGTACTGGTCAAAATGTGACGGTGTATAACAGTATTATGACTGGGCCTCGAAAAGCGGATGAAACCGATGGTCCCGAAGAAATGTATGTTATTTTATTAGACAATGGACGTTCCGAATTATTGGCCGACCCAGATAAGCGCCAAGCCTTAAATTGCATCAGGTGTGGGGCTTGTTTAAATGCCTGTCCGGTTTATAAAAATATTGGCGGCCATACCTATGATACCCCTTATTCAGGACCGATTGGTTCGGTGATTACGCCTCATTTTAGAGGTATGGAAGAATTTAAACATTTGAGTTTTGCGAGTTCCTTATGTGGGGCGTGTACATCTGTTTGTCCTGTGAAAATAGACCTGCATAATTTATTATTACTGAATAGAAAAGAAAGTTATGATAAAAAACTAGTCGCACAAACGGATAAGATTGCTTTTCAAATGTGGAAAAAAGGCATGAGTAGCAGGTCGACTATGAATTTTATGGGTGCAACCATGAAAAATTTATCTTTAAATACTTTTTTTAAATCGGCTTGGGGCGCTCGTAGAACAATGCCTAAAGTAGCCCCAAAATCATTTAATGAATTGTGGAAAATGAAGAAAAAGTAATTTTTATAGCGCTAAAATCTAATTACCCTAAGGCAATGCCAATACGTTAATATTGGCATTGCCTTAGGGTAATGCTTTAACTGATTAATTTAGATTGACACACAAAGTTTGTTTTAGGAATATTGGTTTGTTCAGCAATGGCTTTAAAGCCGCCTTCCACTTCAGCGAAATTGTGTATGCCTCTCGCTTTTAAAATACTGGCCGCAATCATACTTCTATAGCCTCCCGCACAATGAAGGTAAAATTTTTGGGCAGTATCGATATGGCTAAACCAATCGTTAATTAAATCCAAAGGTTTATTGAAAGCTTCCTCCACATGTTCGGCAGCATATTCACTTTCTTTTCTTACGTCTATGACCATTGATGTGCCTTGTTTGAATTCTTTTTCAAATTGAGACACGGGAATTCTATTGACAGTATCCACTTCTTTGCCCTCTTTTAGCCAAGCTTGAAAACCACCTTTCAAATGGCCAATGATATTGTCAAAACCTACACGGCTTAACCTGATGACGGATTCTTCTTCGTTTCCTAAGTCCGTTATCAGCAAAATGGGTTGTTTTACATCCCTGACTAATGCGCCAACCCATGGAGCAAAATCGCCTTTTATGCCAATTTGTATGGCACGAGGAATGAACCCTTTGGCAAAATCAGCGGCTTCTCTGGTGTCTAACACCAAGGCTTCGGTGGTTTCTGCAATAGTGATAAATTCATCGACAGTTAAGGCGGTCATGCCATGGTTAATCACGCTGTCAATGCTTTCGTAGCCCATTTTGTTCATCGCCACATTGGCAGGGAAATAGGCGGGAGGAGGCATTAGGCCATCCGTAACGGCTTTTACAAAGGCTTCTTTATTGGGTTGGTTAAGGGCGTAATTTACTTTTTTTTGATTCCCTAAAGTATCTACCGTTTCTTTCATCATGTTTTTACCACAAGCACTTCCAGCGCCATGGGCAGGGTACACGGTGATGTCATCGGGCAAAGGTAAAATTTTGTTGTACAAAGAGTCGTAAAGCAAACCCGCCAACTCTTCTTGGGTCATAGAGGCTGCTTTTTGAGCTAAATCGGGCCTGCCTACATCCCCTAAAAATAGGGTGTCACCACTGAAAATAGCCGTTTCTTTGCCATTTTCATCCAACAATAAAAATACAGCACTTTCCATGGTATGGCCAGGGGTGTGCAATACTTTGAATGTAATATTCCCCACTTTGAATATTTGTCCATCGGTAGCGATAATGGCTTCAAAACTTGGATTTGCCGTTGGGCCAAACACTATTGAAGCGCCAGTTTTGGTACTCAAATCTAGGTGACCCGACACAAAATCGGCATGGAAATGGGTTTCAAAAATGTATTTAATGGTGACATTGTCCCTGGTTGCTCTATCGATATAAGGTTGCACTTCTCTTAATGGATCAATAATCACACCTTCTCCATTGGAAGTAATATAATAAGCTCCCTGAGCCAAACAACCAGTATATATTTGTTCTATTTTCATATTTT
>JBIKPL010000058.1:0-11362 GCA_044357485.1 Cytophagales bacterium | reverse complement strand
TACTGAATATTAATACAGGGGTTTATCCTGAAAATGTGACTGTGGCCAAAGCCATGACCATAAACGGTATTGGAGCGGTAAGTGTCAATACGTTTAATTTATCTAATCAAAAAGTACCCATTAATAATGTAACTGTAACCACTAATACTGTGAATGTGGTTGCTGGCGGTTCTATTCAAGATGGGATCAATGCTGTCGGCAATACAGGGACGGTGAATGTGGGAGCCGGTAATTATCTTGAAAATATTTCTCTAATCAATGCTGTACAAGTGGTTGGGGCAGGTGCACCTACCGTTAGAGGGATACAATTTGTTGATCCTTTAGCCACTATAACTGGTTTTGGAAAAGCTCCAGACAGTATATATGTTAAAAATGCATTGCAATTACAAAAAGCAATTGATTTTGTAAAAGATTCTGGGGTGGTGTTTATCGACTCTAATTATTATGCGGGAAAATACACCGTTACCAATAAAAATATCAAGTTTAATAGTTATCCAAAACCTAAAGTACCAATCTTACAAGCTTTAACCATTAACAATACCATGGGTCGCGTGGTAACCATGGCTGGTCAGGTGAAAATTGAAGACAGTTTGAATTTGACTTTCGGTATGGTAACCACTTCAGGTTTAAATACTTTTTTATTGTTAGACCAAGCATTGGTCAGTAAAGGAAATGATTCGACCTTCATTAATGGTCCATTAATGAAAGAAAGCAAAAGTTTAGGTTCAAGAACTTTTGAATTTCCAGTAGGAAAGATAAAATTAGGCGTTCGTTTGGTAGATTTAAAAATTAACCAAACTGCAAATACCTTACTTCCAGGTAAAGATTCTGTGGTATATACGGTAGAATACAAAACGGATGGGAAAACGCAAATTTCAACGATTCCTAATCAGCCATTTCATCCAGGATGGTATCCTCCAACGTATTGGTTTATCGACAATGGGGGGTATAAATTCTTTGACAATCCTAAGGTTTCTTTACATTTCAGAAGCAATGACGTTGCGGCCTATTTGTTAAACAATAAATTGGGATTCGGTGTAGCCAAAACGCAAGGACCTAATTGGTCTGATTTAAAACAAGATACCATGTCTACGGGTAATCCATTTTTGGATACCACAGGGGTAATCACCTCTTTAGAAGTGTTTAAATCTTTTGGTGATGTGCCTGTTACTTTTTTTGCCATCGGGCCATACCAAAATTGTACGACTAGCAATGTTCAACCGCAAGCAAATTTCTCTTTTAGTAATATTTGTGAAAATACCATGGCAACATTTGTCAATAAATCAAGTATTAAAAGAGGTTCAATTGTAATGTTTAAATGGGAAGTATTTGACGATACCGTTGGTGTTGGTTCTGATGCCGTATTGAACGGCTATTATGCCAGAATTGACACAGGTCATTTTGTAAGTCCTGTAAATAAACCCGGTCCATCATTTGGTCATACTTTCAAGAATGTGGGTACTTACAAAGTGATTTTAACTGCCATGTCTGATACGGGTTGTGTGCAAACCAATGAACAATTTATCAAAGTGGTTCCAACGCCTGTCATGACTTATGTTTCCAGTCCAGAAGGAATTTGTAATCAAAAAACCGCAACCTTTAAAGTGAATGTGCAAAGTGTACCAACGAATGAAACATGGAATTTTGGTTACAGCGTTAGTGGTACTAGTGTTGCTGTACCAGCACAAAATGTAACCGGAAAAGGCTCAGGTACATTTACCGTGACTACTCCAGTGTTGGATGGCGCTACAAAAGCTACCCTGACATTGAATACCATTACCAATGCGACCAATAGTGCTTCTCCTGCATGTTCTACCATTAGTAATGTAGGGGTTGATGTCATGTTGGTTCCTAAACCAACTTTTACGGCACCAACAGTTTGTTTGGATATTCCTACTGTATTTACGAATACCACGTCTGCGGCTAATTCAAAATCACCTACTTATCTGTGGGATTTTGCAGATTCAACTTCTGCCAACGTTGCGATTCAAAAACATACTTACAAAAAATCTGGTACGTACTTGGCTAAATTGGTAATCAATTCTGGTAACGGTTGTGTCGATTCCGTTTCTCAAAATGTAGTTGTCAATGCTTTGCCAGTGGTGGTATTTACGCCAGCTAAACCAATTTTGCCAAGTACTGGTAATGTTGCGGTAAGTGTAACGGCAGCAAGTTCGTATTTATGGAATACAGCAGCAATAACGCAAGTGTTAAGTGCCGATACTGCCGGAAAATATAGTGTAACCATCACAGATGCTAATGGTTGTAAAGGAAATGGTGACGTAATTGTTAATCCATATACTCCTTCTTTTGAAGCGCTATCAGTTTGTTTAGGAAATGATATGACTTTTAAAAATACTACCGTTACCAAAAATATTCATAACGCTACTTATACTTGGAATTTTGGGGATACTACCATCACTACTGGCTTAGTAGTGAAACATAAATTCAAAAAAGCAGGTACTTTTTCTGTGAAATTGATTGTGAAATCTAGTAACGGCTTGTTTGTCGATTCTGTTTCTCAGAATGTTACCGTATTTGATTTGCCTGTGGTGGTTTTTACTCCTGCTGCGCCAGTTTTACCTAGTAATAGTGCTGGTAAGGTTGCGGTAAGTGTAACCGCTTCGACTTCCTATTTGTGGAATACTGGCGAAACCAATCAAGTATTGCTTGCCGATACTGCTGGTGTATACAGTGTAAGCATAACGGATGTCAATACTTGTGTGAACAAAGGAAAAGTTACCGTAAAGGCATACAAACCATCTTTTACCTCACCTGCCGTGTGCGATAAAAAAGCCATGACTTTTACCAATACCACCTCTGAGGCCAATACTAATTTCCCTACATATAGATGGGATTTTGGAGATAACACTAATTTTGCCTATGGTCCAACGGTAAAACATACCTATGATAAACCAGGAACCTATAGAGCAACATTATTGGTAGAAACAGGGATTAATAATAGAAAAGATACCGTCTCTAATTTGGTTACTGTTTATGCCTTGCCTGTGGTAACCTTTAATCCAACGGAACCTTATGTAGAAAAAGGAAACAGTACTCAAATTACAACGAATGCCAATATGGATTCTTATTTATGGAAGATTATTTCAGCATATCGCCCTATACAAGATTCTACCAAACAAACGGTAACAGTAAATGCTGTCGGTTTTTATAGTGTAACCATTACAGATACTAATGCTTGTGTAAATACCGATACGGTACAGGTGTTAGAAGAAGCTATTATTATTGCCAATACGCTAACGCCAAATGGTGACGGTTACAATGATACTTGGTGGATTGATAAAATTGCTGCTCATCCAGATTGTAAAGTCGTAATTGTAAATCGTTATGGTGATCAAGTGTATACTTCCCAACCTTATAACAATGATTGGGGTGGAACTTTCAAAGGTTCAATTCTTCCTGATGGTGCATATTACTATGTGGTAACATGTGATTCTATTGAAAAAATTTATAAAGGACATGTAAATATTCTTAAAGGGAAATAATTCATTCTATAATTATTAAAAAGAAATTGTCATGAAGAAATATCTATATTTATTAGCCATTACTGTATTTACTTTTGGGCTTGCTCAAGCACAACAAGTTCCAATGTTTAGCCATAATTATTACAAGCCATTCTTGTATAATCCTTCTTATGCAGGAGTGGAAGACCAAACTTCTATTTTCGTGTTTGGACGAAATCAATGGACAGGAATCAATGGTGCACCAACAACCAATGCCATTACCATTGATGGTCCTTTAAAAACCAATAAAGCTGGTTTAGGGGGGATGGTTTATTATGATAAAGCGGCAGAATTTGCCATTGTAAATGCTTTGGCAGCTTATTCTTACAGGGTTGATTTGAGTGCTAAGCAAAATTTAACTTTTGGTGTTTCTGCAGGTTTGTTAAACAGTAGAATTAATTTTGCGGATGTAATTGTAAAAGACCTTAATGATCCAGATTTGTTTACTACCGCTAAAAGTGCTACGACTTTCGATGCCTCGTTTGGCTTGCATTATAATCTTTCAAAATTTCAAATTGGAGCAACTTTACCACATATTTTAGCTACAAGTACTTCTTATTTTGACAATTCTCAAAGTTTATACTATCGTTTGTCTAGACAATATTTGTTGAATGCAAAATATAATATTGTTATCAATGAAAATACGCACATTGATCCAATGGTGATATTGAGAGCGCAACCAGGAGCACCTTTGCAATATGATGCCAATGCTGTTGCCTATTTCAAAAAAGATAAAATTTGGGCCGGAGTAATGTATCGTAGCTATCACGCCATTACACCAATGGTTGGTTTTAAAATTCATGACCAATTTGTGTTTGGGTATACTTATGATTATGCTTTAGGCGGAACCTACAATAACCAAGTGGGACAAACACATGAAGTGATGTTAGGGATTTTGTTTAAGAAACGATCAGATGCACAAGATAAAAAGTGTGATTACGAAGATAGAATTAAGAAATTGGAACACGATCGCGACAGTATCTTAAAAGTGCTTGAAAATCATGAAGAACGAATTGATTCACTCGAAATGCATGAAGACGATATTGCTAGCCTTCGTAAAACTTTAGATGATTTTAAAAGGTTAATGAGTACTAAAGAAGGCCGTTCTCAAGTGGCGGTTGGTGATCAATATATATTGAAAACGGTTTATTTTGACATCAAACAAGAAGTGAAAGAAACAGATGTTCCTGAGTTGAATGAATTGGCAGAAATATTAACCCATAATCCTACTATGAATATTGAATTGACAGGCCATACCGATGATGTAGGAACGGATGATTATAATGTTACTTTGTCACAACATAGGGCCGATTGGGCAATGGATTATTTATTGCACAAAGGGGTTAATAAGTCTAGGTTAATGGCAAAAGGTTATGGTAAAACACAACCAATTGTAAGCAACAGAACTCCAAGAGGAAGAGCGTTGAATAGAAGAGTCGAGTTTATTGTGACTAAAAAATAGTTTTTTAATAATTTCAAAAAAAGCCTTTGTATATGTAGTACAAAGGCTTTTTTTGTTTATTCTAGATTCAAGGCAGTACCCTTTCCAATGTCGTTAAGGGAAGGTTTTTTGTGATTTTAATATCCGTGACAATCTGCCTAATTCGTCAAATCTGTGTGCGTTTTTTTATTTTTTGTCAAAAAAAACTTAGAACGCGGATCAAGTCGATAATCGCTGATCTTTTCTTAACGACATTGCCCTTTTGTCTCCATGGTATCCCATGTAACTCAATGTGGGGTCACTAATCCTTTTACCATGTATGCCATATGAAATTAGTGTTGAGTTTTTAGTTGAGCATTATTTTATTGGGTTGATGCCCTTCACGATTGATGGTGCTTTGGGGTTGTTTATTATTTTTATACTTGCAATACTATCGTCTTCTAATACGGTATTAGGGACATATTTCACAAAAAAAGCCTATCCATAATTAAATGAATAGGCTTTATTAGTGGGAATTTGAAATCTTATTATTCGATTACATTTACTCTTTGGAATAACGGTGGCGCAGCTTGATTTGTAGCTGATTCGTTACGAACAGATTTCTTTTTGAAATCATTTGTAGCGATATCTAACATACCAAAACCATGTTTGGTTAATGAACCAATACCACAATTTAATACGAATTCTAATACTTTTGGCTCTGCATAAAGCGTGAATGGTAACGTATACCCACGTACTTCATACATGAAATCTTCTTCGAAAGCAGGGTAGATACGTGCCATTTTCTTAACAGTTTCTTTGATTTTATTCAAATAACCTTCGTCAGGCACTACTTGGAATTTAGAGAATGTAGCGAACTCTTCTGGCGTGTATAATCCAGAACGTTCCATGTTTATCATGGTGCTTTCATAGATCAAATCTGAAAATTCATCAGAAAATGGTGATACAAATCTTTTGCATTCTACGTCACTTGATCTTTCAGGACTACAAATAACAATAGGAGATAAGCAAAGGAATTTTAATGGAGATTCGTGAACGACTTCTTCTTCTACATCAACACTTTCAGGAACCATGATAAGTTCACCGATTTTAATGCTGCGTTGTTCAAAAAGTTTAGCAATCATTGCCTCAAGATACTCTTTACTTAAGCTTGCAACAACAATAGTTACTTTTTCAGAACTGTATTGTAGTCCGTCTCTAACTACCCTAATTTGTCCTTTAAGTGCTGAAAAGTTGCAATATGCATATCCTTTATGTTCAGCATTGTCGCGCATTAATCCTTTAAATACATCGGAAATAATGTGTTGATGGTGAAAAGGTACTACAGCACCTCTATTTTGCACCAAAAAAATCAATCTTGCTCTCATACGAAATTAATTAATTGTTGTGTTAAAATTTTTATGACTAAATGTTTGGTTCTACGATTTGAAATATGATTATACATTAAATCTAAAATGCATGATATCACCATCTTCAACTACATATTCTTTGCCTTCAATAGCGATCTTTCCATTTTCTTTGCAACCCAATTCTGTTTTGAATTGCTGAAAATCTTTGATTTTGATTACTTCCGATTTAATAAAACCTCTTTCAAAATCAGTATGAATCACACTCGCTGCTTGAGGTGCTTTCCAACCTTTGCGAATTGTCCATGCTCTTACTTCTTGAACTCCTGCGGTAAAATAGGTGATTAACTTTAGTAATGAATAAGACGTTCTGATTAGTTTGCTTAATCCAGAATCTTTAAGGCCGTATTCATTCAAAAACATTTCTCTTTCTTCTAAATCAGTTATCTCTGCTATTTGTGCTTCAAGCGCAGCACTAATAATAATAACATCGGCATTTTCTGTGTCGGCTACTTTTTTAAGTGCTTCTACATGCTTGTTTCCGGTATTTACTTCTGATTCAGAAACATTGGCAACATAAATTACTGGTTTTTCAGTGAGTAGTTCTAAGTCAGCTACTGCTTTTTTCTCTTCATCAGTAGTGTCTAAACTTCTAGCGCTGTTTCCTGCTTCTAAATGCGCTTTGTATCTTAATAAAGCGGCTAATTCAGCTTTTGCTTTGGCATCACCTGCTTTTGCGGCTCTTTCTGTTTTTTGAATTTTTTTATCTATTGATTCTAAATCTTTAATTTGTAACTCAGTATCAATGACTTCTTTGTCAAACAATGGGTCAACACCACCTGCAACATGTACGATGTTATCATCTTCAAAGCATCTAATTACATGAATAATTGCATCTACTTCTCTGATGTTGGCTAGAAATTTATTTCCCAAACCTTCCCCTTTACTAGCGCCTTTTACTAAACCAGCGATGTCTACAAATTCAATTACTGTAGGTACAACCCTGTTAGGCTTTACTAATGATTCAAGAATAGTTAATCTTTCATCAGGAACGGTAACAATACCAACGTTTGGTTCAATTGTGCAAAAGGGATAATTGGCTGCTTCTGCTTTGGTATTTGAAATTGCATTAAACAATGTTGATTTGCCTACGTTTGGTAAACCAACAATTCCACATTTTAAACTCATATTATCAGGTAAAATCTTTTATTTTAAAAACTATAATTTTGTATAAATATATACACCAAATTAATGATGCAAAAACATTATTTGATGAAGCGTATATATATGGTGATGAAGCGTATAAAATGCTTTATTCAATTGTTTTATTTTTTTTGAATATAGAAGTTTCTAATCCCATTTAAGTTCATCTGAATCTTTATTTGATTCTTCATCTTCTTGATCAAAATCATACTCAGGCATCAATTGTGTTTTTAAATGTTCAATCGTTTCGAGTAGTGCTGTCGAAAATTTTGCTAAGTCTTCTTTGTACAAGAATATCTTATGCTTTTCAAAATAATGCCCATCCTCTTTAAACTTCTTTTTACTTTCTGTAATCGTTAAATAGTAATCGTTTGAACGAGTAGATTTGATGTCAAAAAAATACGTTCTTTTGCCTGCTTTTACTCTTTGAGAGTAAATTTCAACTTTATCATTGTCTCTATTGTCTTCCACAAACTTGAATTTTAAAAGTTTCCCACTTTGTAAATTTAATTTTTTTCTAACATTTATAAAAAAAAATATGATAAAAATTAGTAGAATGATGTAGTTTTGTGTAAATATTATGAATGATTATTTTGAGACTCCTGATTTTCAATATATTGTGTTTGGTTTTGGCTATGTTTACGAATGTGAGCTTAGCCCAAAAGTCGTACAAAAAAACGGGGTATTGTTCGTATTACGCTGACAACCTGCATGGCAATAAAACTTCTAGTGGTGAACGTTTACATATCAAACGAAAAACAGCCGCGCATAAGTCTTTACCATTTAATACCTTAGTAAAGGTCATGAATCTTGAAAATGGAAGATCTTCAATTGTAAGGGTGAATGATAGGGGGCCATATAGTCATAAACGCATTATTGATGTTTCTAAAATTGCCGCCATTGAACTTGGTTTGTTGGGGTCAGGCACTGCCAAAGTGAAAATTGAGGTCATTGGTTTTGACGATCGTTCTGCAGATGAAATTAAAGCCCACGAACTCAAAGGAGTTGAAGAGGAATCTGATGAACCAATATGGGTAGCAGATAGCATTGTAAAGGCAGAATTTGAAACCTTAATTCACAATACCGTTAAACCTTTAGGTTATGGCATTCAAATAGGTATTTTTAAGGATAAACTCAATGCTCAAAAACAATTGGCGGGTTTAGCCAATTTGGGTATCACTTCTATTTTTATTGAAACGCCTATTTTAGACAACATTACTTTTTATAGGATTTTTGTAGGCGAATATGTTACGAGAGAGGCCGCACTCAAAGATATAGCATTGCTCCAAAAAAATAATTTTGACACTTATTTTAAACTTTATAACTAATGGCTTTACGAAAAAATACGCCCATTACTTTAGCAGAGGTAAAGCTGTTTTCTAATTTTGAGTTATTGGCTAGGCAAACGGTCGAAGGTTTTATTACAGGCTTACATCGTTCGCCATACCATGGGTTTTCTGTTGAATTTGCTGAACATAAGTTGTATAATCCTGGCGATGGCACAAGGCATATCGATTGGAAAGTATATGCTAAAACCGATAAATTATACATTAAAAGGTATGAAGAAGAAACCAATTTAAGGTGTACTATTTTAATTGATGTATCTTCTTCGATGTATTATCCTACCGAGAATAATGGGAAGGTTTTGTTTAGTGCTTGGGCTGCTGCAGCTATTGCTTGTTTGCTACAAAAACAACGTGATGCTTTTGGCTTGTGTACCTTTAGTAATGAGATTCATTACCAATCGGCCATAAAATCTACGAGTGTACATTTGCACACCATCATGAAGCAATTGTCTCAATTGTCATCAGATCAGGTGCTTGGCAATCAGACTACTGCGGTGGCAGAGGTATTGCATCAAATCGCTAACCAATCTCATCGACGCTCATTAATCGTGTTATTTAGTGATATGTTTGACCAAATGGAAAACAACGACGCTATCTTTTCTGCTCTTCAGCATTTAAAACACAACCAACATGAAGTGCTATTGTTTCATGTGTTTGATAAAAAAACAGAACTGTCATTCGAGTTTCAACAACGTCCTTATGTTTTTACAGATTTAGAGACGGGAGCTAAAATCAAACTTCTTCCGCATGAATATAAGGCGCAATACAGTGCTGCTATTGCTAATTATTATAAAACGCTTAAAGATAAATGCGGTGCCTATAAAATTGATTTTATTGAAGTGGACATCAATGAACCAGCAGAAAATGTGCTCTTACAATTTTTTATTAAAAGGGCCAGCATGCGGTAATCATTTCTACGATTTAATTTTTAATTCTTAATTTTGATTTATATTTGTGAGCTCATTTAATAATTTAACATGAAAAAATATACCTCCTTTGTCCTTCTTTTTATCAGTATGATTGGTTTTGAATCATGTACCGATAAAGATGGTAGTATTAATATCTTTCCGGTAAGTAAAGATGTAGAATTGGGTGCCCAAGTGGCAGCTCAAATTGAAAGTGATCCTGTTAATTACCCTCTTTTACCCTTAACTGGCAATGGTGGTAAATACGAATTGGCACATGCTTACCTTAATGCCATCGTTGATAAAATTAAAGCGACCGGTAAATTAGATTATAAAGACGAATTTGCCTGGAAAGTGAGAATCATTAAAGATGATGCTACTTTAAATGCTTTTTGTACGCCTGGTGGTTATATATATGTATATACTGGTTTAATTAAATACCTTGATAAACCCGATCATTTGGCAGGTGTGATGGGGCATGAAATGGGACATGCTGCGCATCGTCATTCTACTGATGCAATGACCAGAGATTATGGTGTGCAAACATTGTTGGATGTGGTGTTAGGTAAAAGTAGTCAAAGTACTATTGTACAGATGGCGGCAAATTTATCTTCGTTAAAATACAGCAGAGGAAATGAGACCCAGGCCGATGAAAGTTCTGTCGATTATTTAGCAGGTACAGGATATGCCTGTAGTGGTGCTGCTGGATTTTTTGAAAAATTAATTGCGGATGGTCAAAATCCTCAAGTCCCTCAATTTTTAAGTACACACCCAAATCCTGACAACAGGGTAACTGCAATTCATACCAAAGCAACTTCTATTGGTTGTTCTGAAACATATTCATCCGCAGGAGCTGAATTTGCTCAATTTAAATCTAATTTGAATTTATAATTCAATTTGTGCTAATTTATTACTTTACTATATTATGAGAGAAACAGAAATTAAATTTACAATACAGCTTGATAGTCAGAATGTTCCTGAAAAAATTCTTTGGGATGCTACCGATAAACCTGAGGACGGTTTTGAAGAAACCAAGGCAATAGGGATTTCTATTTGGGATGCTAATCAAAAAGGGGCCTTAAGGATTGATTTGTGGACCAATGCACTTGAAGTTGGTGAAATGAAACGTTTTTGTATTGAATCTGTGGGAGGAATGGCTGAAACTATTTTAGGTGCCACTGGCGATCAAGTGATGCGTGATTTGATGATTGATTGTGTGAAAAAAATGGCCAAGCATTTAGAAGAAGAAGAGAAAAAAGAACAAAATTAATACATTGAAGTCCTTCCTTTTTTGTGAAGGCTTCAATCTTTATATTTTTTAATAATCATTTTAAGATCAATCATTTGTCTATGAAAATAGCTGGCGCAACCCTCAATCAAACCCCTTTAGATTGGACCTCAAATGTAAACAATATTAACCATGCCATTTCGCAAGCCCAAAGCGAAGGTGTGCGTGTACTTTGTTTGCCTGAATTGTGTTTGACCGCCTATGGTTGTGAAGATTTGTTTTTAAGTGATTGGTTGGTAGAAGAAGCACTCAGTTATTTGCCCAGTATTGTAGCACTTTGTGAAAATATAACCGTTTGTGTTGGATTAC
>JBIKPL010000277.1:0-4289 GCA_044357485.1 Cytophagales bacterium | reverse complement strand
AACAAATATTCCCACCAATGACAGGCAGGTAAGTGGTGATTTAAATGGAGATGGAATTAAAGAAATAATAACTATTATCGATGGTAATTTATCATTGGGAACCGTAGGGAAAATTGTGCTCTACGGGACTGCTGGAGACTACATGGGAGGAGTAGATTATGTGACGAATTCTAGAAGTAATACTCTAGTTGAACAAGTTACTCCCATTGATTTAAATGCTGATGGCAAAGATGAATTGGTTGTTTTTGAAAAGTTTTATGATCCATATGCTTATAACCCAATCTATTTTGTGCAATTTCAATATACATTAAAAGTAAATGTTTATTCCTTTGATAATGGCCATTTCATTAATGTTTCATCCTCTTTTCCTAGAATTGCATGTCATTTTCCCTTAAAAACGTATGAGGCAAAGGCAAGTTTAAACAATGATTTTTACAATTATAGATTTGGGGATTTTGATGGGGATAAGGAAGTAGATGCAATTTTAGTCCATACAATTTACGACAATCCAAATAATCTTTTGATACCAAGGTCAGAGTTGATAAATATCAACGTAGGTGATAATAGATATGCCGTTTATTATGGATTCAGAAGTTTTGTTTATGGTTATAATATACCCTTTTATTATGGGTTTTATCCAGTAAATACCAATAGTGATTCTAAAACAGAAATTATTTTTGCAGAAAAATGGCAATTGGTTGTTTCTCAGCAAAGTACTGTAAGTATCTTTCCTGTTGGTTCTAAAACTATTCCTCCACCAACTGGTCAAAGTTTTGATAATTTACAAATAAGGATTGCCGATTTTAACAATGATGGTATCAGTGATATTATTTGTTTAAAACCAACATATTCGATTACGAAAACAAATGATGCCTATAACACTTTTATGGATCACGTATTAGGGCAAAACACCATGAAATCATCGGATTCACAAATATCAATAGATGGTTTTTGGGTTGCATTTGGAAATGGCGATACCTATAACAATTGGATTGATATGTATAGTTTGGGAGGGAAAATTATAAATGGTCGATTGAATACATTCGGTCCCCTAAATCAAACAACATATCATGGTCTTAATAGTACATTTCCAGATGTTGGAAATCTTATTTTGGCTATAAATAAAAGTACTACCTCTTATTTTGATTTTGGAGATTTTGTTGGCGACAACAAAGATGAATTAATGGTGAGTACATTGTATGGTGAGAATAATTTAATTTTTAAATTTTACTCAATTACAGAAAATTCATTAAATTTAATTAGTAGTCAAGTCAAAGATTTAAAAGTTGCAGGCTTAAATTGCCCTATTTATAATACCTTTAATTTTAAAGCCAGTTTTTTTAATGTGCTTGATTTTAACAGTGATTCCAAAGCTGAAATATTTTTAAAATTTCCCAATTGTAATGGGAATAAGGTGATTACTTTTACGAATGATAATTGCAAAAACGATTTAATAAGTAGTATTGAAAATGGATTTGGAAATAAAACGACCTTCGATTATGAGTATTTAAATAAATCGTCTTTTTATACCAAATCAGCACTGCCATATGATGTTTCGATTAGTTTGCCGATGAAAATTGTAACAAAATTAAAACAATATGCTGCGAACAATACCGTGTCAGATTTTTCATTCAATTATAAAAATTTAACACTTAAAAATAAAGGTACTAGAAAAGGATTGTTGGGGTTTGATCAGTTTATAAAAACAGATAATATTAATGGTATAAAAACAACCATGTATGTCTCTTTTCCTGATAATTTATTGTTTTCTCCATTTGTTTACAATACACATATAACTAATTTATCAGACGAATTAATTTCTGAACAGACTTTTTCTCAAAGTAATGCTATGAAAGACGGAAGATTTATTACAATTAGTAATAAATCTTCGAAAAATAAAGATTATATCCACAAAACATCTTCTAATTCTACAACAGTATATACATTAGGAAATGTTACAAGTCAAGAAACAACCTTTTATGAGGGCTTTTTTGGAGCTCCTTCCTATTCAGAGAAAACTGTTTTTCAAGATTTTGTAACTTCAGGTTCCACGTTCGCGACAAAGCCAAAAACGAGTATTGTAACTAAACAGAATTTTAATTCAGGTTTACCTGCAACTACCTATACGACCAAATTTCAATATTACAATACAGGGGCAATACAATACCAAATTCAATGTTTTGGAATTACAAATAAAGAAGTAAAAACAGAATATGGTAACTACAATAATGTAGGATTAGCCCAATCAATAACCATATCGGCAGCAAGTTTACCTCTTAAAACCGGGAGTTTTGAATATGATGCAACAGGTAGATTTGTATTGAAATCTACCAATGCTATGGGAATGACCAGTAGTTCAACATATGACATTTTTGGAAATGTACTTACAGAAACGGGTGCTGATGGCATTACCATTTCACATGAATACGATAGTTTTAACAGGCTGTTCAAAACAACAACACCTGATGGTAATAATTATCAATATCTAGCGTGGACCAATGGTGTTGTTCCTGGTTCACTTTATAAGAAGTTTATTCAAAAAGATGGATTCCCTACTTCTGTTATTTATTATGATGCTTTAAGCCGCGAAATTAAAGCAACAACTCAGGGTTTTAACTACGTAACCATTACCCAAGACAAAGAATATAATGTTGACGGTACTTTAAGTAAAGTTTCAAGTCCATATTATCCAAATGAAACTAAAGTATATTCCGTATTTGAATACAATGATGTTTTAAAAAGAACCACAAAATCACAATTTGGTGGCTTGAGTACGAGTTTTACGTATGCAGAAAAAACTACCAAAATCATTAATCCTGAGGGGAAAACGAGTGTTGCTGTAACCAATGCATTAGGAAAGCCAGTCAGTAACAAAGATTTTCAAGGAAATACCATCAACTATACCTATGATAATTTATGGCAACCACTTAGCTCTGGTACCAATGTATTAACTTATGATGATAACACCAATGTGACTACTTTAACTGACCCGAATACCGGAACGGTTACGAGTACTTATGATGCCTATGGAAGAATTGTTTCTCAAAAAGATGCCAGTGGCGTAACGAGCATTATGACTTATGACCCCTTAGACAGAATTACATCAATCACTAGGCCTGGCGATGTTACTATTTATACTTATGTTACTTCAGGCAATGGTATTGGACAAATTCTGTCGGTTAAAAATAACAACACGGGCAACCAACAAAATTATACTTATAATAATTTGGGGAGAGTTATCAGTATGAAGGAGCTCAGTGAAGGACAACTTTTTGAAACGAAATATGATTATGATGCTTATGGTAATAATACGACCATTATTTATCCTACAGGATTAAATATTACCAATGTGTACGGACAAGGAATGCTACTTGAAGTATGGAAAAACACTCAACTTGTTTGGAAAATCACCAAACAAGATGCTACGAATTACCAATATAGGTTTGGGGATACAAAAAATAGTACTGTCTCTCTAAGTTTTGATGCAACATTTAAGAATTTGCAAAACATTTCCGCAAAAACGGATGCCACAGTGTTTAATTTTGATTACCAGATAGAACCTACCACAGGAAATTTACTTAAAAGAACTGACAACATTAATAGCTTACGAGAAGATTTTAGCTATGACATGGATCGTTTGCATGAGATTAAGCAGAATGGTGTTGTTGTCAATACAATTAATTACCAGGTAAATGGGAATATAACAGACAAAACGGATGTTGGAGGAGTATATGCTTATGACAGTAAGCGTGTCAATGCGTTGAATACCATTACCCCACCGAACCCGAATGCGCTTACACAAACAATAGTGTACAATGCATTTAACAAACCCACTGCTATCACTGAAAGTACCAGTAATTATGATTTTAAGTATGGCCCTGATCAGGAAAGGGTGAAAATGACCTACACGAATACGGCTGACAATACTAAAAATTTTATACGTTATTATGCTGCCAATTTTGAAAAAGAGGTTAAAGGTAATATCAGCAAAGAAATACATTATATTGCAGGTGAAAATGGAACAGTAGCCGCCTTTATAACCACGAATGGGAATATTGGTACAGGTAAGATGTATTATATGGTAAATGACCATTTAGGGTCAATTGTACAACTTATCGATCAAACTGGCGCTGTCAGTGAAATGAGTTTTGATGCCTGGGGAAGAAGAAGAAATCCTAAAAACTGGCGTTATACCGGATTTGATACCCCAAGTATTTTGTCTCGAGGATATACAGGCCATGAGCACCTTGATGCGGTTTCATTAATCAACATGAATGCCAGGCTGTATG
>JBIKPL010000276.1:0-4308 GCA_044357485.1 Cytophagales bacterium | reverse complement strand
TTTAATTCTGCTAAATAGGGTAGTGCCAATACTTTTTTGTCGAGTTCATTGGCAATGGGTGAAATTTTAGGGTCAATTTCTTCGATAAAATAATTGAAACTATCTCTAAAACTTTCATTCTCGGTATAGCAGGTCATTTTGATGTATCTCCAACCCGCATCTTCTTCTAAGGCAGATTCTAATTCACTTCTGTCTAATAACCATCTTTCTAGCGATGCCGCACTTTGAATTTCTCTGTTTAACAATAATTGAAAATAGGGGAGTATGTTTTCCCACACATCAATCGTGAAATCTTCGCTAAGGAATGCTCTTTTTCTTCTTACAGGAATGGTTATGTCAGACATGGTTTTATTTTTATTGGTGATGATAATCGTCTTAGAGGTACAGTAAATAAATCACTCCCCTAAAATAACAACAAATGAGTAGATTATCTTGATGATGATCGTTAAATTTTGAATTTGTGTGTGGTAGGTATTTTAAATAACTATTACAGGATTTTAGCTATTTGATTTTGAGTGATTTAATGACATGGTTTTATGAGGTATTTTCCTTCATAAACCATGAGACATGCCATTGATCCATTATTGCACCAGCAATCGGTATTCAATGATAAGCGTTGGCATCTATTAGCCCTTTTGAGCGTTTGTTGGGTTAAACGCTCAATGCCTCTGATAAAGTAATATAATGAAAAGTACTGTACTCTGAATTCAAATCCATAAAACGAAACGATATGGTATCGTTTATCTTATTGAGCGTCTTCTAATTGATGGATTTTGCTGAATTTTTCGAAGGTATTTTGCGCGTAAGCTTTGGTCAGCACAAATGTTTTGACATCGGTTTGACTTGGGATTTCAAACATGGCATCGCTTAACATTTCTTCACAAATAGATCTTAAGCCACGAGCCCCTAATTTATAAGCGAAAGCTTTTTCAACGATGAGGTCGTATACTTCGTCTTCAATTTGAAGGTCAACGCCTTCCATCGCAAAAAGTTTTTTGTATTGTTTTATCAATGCATTTTTAGGCTCCGTTAATATCAAGATTAAGGTTTCTTTATTGAGCGGGTTCAAATGCGAAACCACGGGTAAACGACCTAATAACTCAGGAATTAAACCAAATTGTTTTAGGTCTGGAGACGTGATGTACTGCAACAAATTGTCTTCATCAATTTGTTTGTTGCTTTTGCTTGCACTACCAAAACCAAGTGGTCGGGTATTTAGTCTTGAACTAATAATTTTGGAGATACCGTCAAATGCGCCACCACAAATAAATAAGATATTGTCGGTGTTGATGGTAATCATTTTGGCTTCAGGATGTTTACGCCCGCCTTGAGGAGGTACGCTTACAATAGAGCCTTCTAAAAGTTTTAATAATCCTTGTTGTACACCCTCGCCGCTCACATCCCTGGTGATAGAAGGGTTGTCGCTTTTGCGAGCGATTTTGTCAATTTCATCAATAAAAACAATGCCTCTTTCAGCTTGTTCTACGTTGTAATTAGAAGCTTGTAATAAACGGGTTAATACGGTTTCTACATCTTCTCCTACGTAGCCCGCTTCGGTCAATACTGTGGCATCAGCAATACAAAATGGTACTTCTAGCATTTTGGCGATGGTTTTGGCTAAATAGGTTTTGCCTGTACCGGTTTCACCCACCATGATGATGTTTGATTTTTCAATCACTACATCGTCTTGACTTGACGATTGCATGAGTCTTTTGTAGTGATTATAAACGGCTACCGAAAGCATTTTTTTAGCATCATCCTGACCAACCACAAATTGATCAAGGTAAGCTTTCATTTCTTTAGGTTTAATTAAAGTAAATTTAGCTGCTTTGGATTTGGCATCACCGACTTGTTCTTTGATGATTTTTCCTGCTTCTACGACACAATTGTCGCAGATATGAACTTTGGTTCCAGAAATAAGCATTTTAACCTCTGATTGAGATTTTCCGCAAAAAGAACAATGTTGTTGAGCCGCCATTTTAAAATAATTGTTTTGATAAGGGTAATAAATTGGTGACACAAATTTATTTGTGTCACCAATAGAAATTTAAGAAATGATATTTTTGGTTAAAACCTCATCAATTAAACCGTATGCTTTTGCTTCTTCCGCAATCATCCAACAGTCACGGTCCGAATCTTTCCAGATGGTATCGTAATCTTTGCCAGTATGTTTTGCTAGAATGTCGTACAATTCTTTTTTCAATTTTTGAATTTCACGTGCAGTGATTTCAATGTCAGATGCTTGACCTTGTGCGCCACCCAAAGGTTGGTGAATCATCACACGAGAGTGAGGTAAAGCTGATCTTTTTCCTTCGGCACCACCAGCAAGCAATACGGCACCCATAGAAGCCGCTAAGCCAGTACAGATCGTGGCAACATCAGGTTTGATATAATGCATGGTATCATAAATACCAAGACCTGCATAAACAGAACCACCAGGGCTATTGATATACATTAAGATGTCTTTTTTTGCATCTACTGATTCAAGAAACAGCAATTGAGCAATGACGATATTGGAAATATAATCGTCAATCCCGCTTCCTAAAAAGATAATTCTGTCGGCCATTAATCTCGAAAAAACATCAATCTCTCTAAAGTTGGTGCTTCTTTCTTCAATTACGGTACGTGTCATGCCTTCAATGTTGGAAAAATAAGCATCCATTTTAGTGCTGCTAATCCCTTGACCTTTAGTGGCGTATTTTCTAAATTCTTCTTTATAATTCATATCCATAATTTTATTAATGTTCTGATTACAAATGTAAAAAAATAGTCCTTTTTTCAAAGGACTATTTAAAGGTTTTCTTTACTAATTTTAAGCGTCTTGTTTCATGAGGTTTTGAAACTCTTCGACGTCTACTTTTTTCGTGTTTAATTTAATATTAGCAATCAAATGGTCCATGGTTTTGTCGTGAACAATTTGTTCAAATATTTTGATGTAATTTTTGCCTTTTTCTTCTTTAAGGTAGTTGTCGGCAAATTTATTTAAGAACTCTTCCATTTGCGCATCTAATGGCATACCGCCAAATTGAGTGCGCATCATTTCTTTTGTTCTTTCTAATACTTCGTTGTTTTCAACTTTGATGTTATTTTTTTCAGCCAATTGGTTTTGAATCAAATTCCATTTCAGTTCTTTAGCATAATAGTCAAATTCAAGGTCAATTTGTTCTTGAGATATTTTGCCTTCATTGCTCGTTAATAACCATCTTTTAAGGAAATCTGATGGCAGGTCAATGTTGGTATTTTCTACCAAAGTTTTTTGCAATTCTCTGCTTAAAAAGCTTTTGCTTTCTCTTTTGTAATTGTCAACAATGGTTTCTTTTAGTTTGATATTGAATTCTTCGACAGAAGTTACTGCATCTTTTCCGAAAACTTTGTCAAATAATTCCTGATTTAATTCAGGTAATTGGGTATGACGAATGGTTTCAACCGTATACTCAAATTGACCGCTCATGGTTGCCGCCACCTCGTTGGTTGCCCCTGTGAAGTGAGCAATGACAGCCGTGTCGTTATCAAAAGCTTTTTGGATATCGAAACTCACCGTGTCTCCAACTTTTAAACCAATGAATTTAGCTTGTTCTGATTTGTTTAATTTTGAGGTAGGTAATAGTGTGGTCGATTCAAATGTGCCAGCCACTTCTTTTAGTTTACCATTGATGAAATCGCCTTCGGCAGAAACTTCCACATCCACCATTTCTCCAAATTGTTGTTTTAAGTTTACAAGTGTTTCTTGTACACTTTTTTCATTTACATCAATTTCGTAAGAGGTAAGGGCTGTTTTCGTAGTTAAATCAACGGTGAAGTCAGGTACCAAACCAAGGTTATACACAAATGCATAATCAGCGTCGTTGTTCCATACAACAATGCCAGTAGCTTCATTGTCGGGAAGAGGTTCGCCCAAAAGTCTTAATTTATTTTCAGTAATATAGGTGTTGATGCTTTCAGCAAGAATGGCACTTACTTCTTCTACAAGCAAGCTTTTTCCGTACATTTTTTGTACAACAGCAGCAGGTACTTTTCCTGGTCTAAAGCCTTTGATGGCTACTTTTTTGCAATAATCTTTGATTTTATGGTCAACTTTTGCTTTGTAGTCTTCTTTGGTAAGCTTCACTGTTAAAGAGGCATTTGCGGCGTCTTTTTTGTCGAATAAAATTTCCATTTAATGATTGTGCTTCTAATTGTTGAAATATTCTGAAATAAAAAAAGTTAACAATCGAGATTTTAAATCCATTGTTAACTTTTTTTGTTGTGCGGGTGGAGGGACTCGAACCCCCATGCCTCACGGCGCCAGATCCTAAGTCTGGTACGTCT
>JBIKPL010000275.1:0-4323 GCA_044357485.1 Cytophagales bacterium | reverse complement strand
TATTATACTAACATAGAAGATTCAATACATAAGTTTGAAGAAGGTTTTATGTCTATTATAAATCATTTAGAAGAAACTTATGAGATAGATAAAGTATTAGTATTTTCAGGTTCTAAAGGTAATTTTAGAAAATACATATCTCCTAAATACAAAGCTAATAGAACAGGTGAATTACCTCCTTTATTAAATGAAATGCATTTATTTGTTAAAGAAAGCTATAATACTATAATTGGATATGGAGTAGAAACAGATGATATGGTTGCAAGATATTGGTGTAATTTATCTAAAGAACACGGAAGAGATAATGTTATGATAATTTCTATTGACAAAGACTACAAACAATTTCCTGCTTTAATTTATAATTATCATTTTAGCCATAAAGTAATTTATGATATTAGTGAAGAAGAAGCAATGTATAATTTTTATGAGCAAATGATTATTGGTGATGGGGCTGATAATGTACAGTATTGTAAAGGTTATGGCAAGAAATATGCTGAAAAACTATTTAAAGATTGTGATTCACATTATAAATATACTAAAAGAGTTTACGAATTATTTAAAAAAATACATAAAGGAAAAGCAAAACAACGTTATATTGAATGCTATAACTTGTTAAAATTAAGAACTAATTAAAAAAAAATTATATATTTACATTTTATTAACTAAAACAAACAAAAACAATGAACATTTTAGAAGAAGCAAACAGAATTATTAATTTACGTTCAGAAGAAAAAGAACGTATGTATGGACCTTTTGAAGAAGGTATGGAAAGAGCCGCTATGATAGCATCAGGTTGCACAGGTAAACATTTAACTGCACAAGATATATATATGTGTCTAGTAGCTTTAAAGTTATCTAGACAATCTTATAATCACAAAGAAGATAACCTACTTGATGCAGTAGCTTATTTAGGTAGTTTAAACAATTATAATAACAAATAATATGAATATAGTAACTTCTTTATCAAATCCTCAATATAGTTTAAATAACCATAGAGGTTTAGAAATAGTTTATTTAAAAAAACTATTTAATGACAACAATTTACAATTAGATATAATTGGAAAAAAAGGTAGAACAAATAAAGATATAATTTTCTTTAAAGATATTACATCTAATTTACAATCAACAGAGAATGTATTTATTCAATTAGCACCAATAAACTTTTTTGGTGGAGTTATTGATGATTATGTAGTTAAATTTATAAATGAAATAGGAAATTTAAATAATAAGAATTTTTATGTATTAGTTAATGACCCAAGAATTAAACCACAAAATCCAGCTGAAGTTGTTTTTAAAAGATTTGGTTTATGCGAAGAACAAATAAATAACTGGAATAAAATATTTGACAATGCTACTTATTGTTTTCAAGGAAAAGATTTAAATAAGTTTTTTAATGAAGATAAAAATAGAAAAATAATGAATTTAGATTTTTTTACTTACATCTTTAAAAATGATACTAAATATTCTAATTTTATAAGTTTAGAAGACAAACAATTTAACTTAATTTATTACGGAGATAAAAGAGGTAGTCACAGAGAAAAAAAAATAAATAAATATTTATCTAATTGTTACAATGATTTGTTAGTAGGTTATAAAACAAATAAACTTAAAACATCTTTTTTAAATAAAGTTCCGCACGTAGAATTAAAAAATGTAATAGATAAAAGTATATGTAGTTTAATAATTGGTGATAAAGAACATGAAAACAATATAGCTACTTATAGATTTTATGAAACATTAGCATCAAGTACATTATGTGCTATTGATATAGATTATGACCCTAATAAAGAATTAATAAAAAACGAAATTCTTAAAGAAGTTTTATATGTTAAAAACAAAAATGATATAAATAAGCTATGTAGTTTGTATTCTGAAAAATTGATATATTTACAACACTTAGAATTAAAAAGAATAATAGAAGAAGGTAATTATAAATTAAATATAAAAACAAATGAAATTATTAAAGAACAACTTTTATTATTTTAAATTTGCTGGAGATATAATATTAGGAGAATTTATAGAAACTAAACAATTATACGAAGGAACTATAGTTAATTTATTTAAAGGAAAAGATGGATTTATTTACCCAATTAAAAAAGAAAATATATGTGGCAATTTAAAACAATAACAGAAGCATTTGAATATTACTACGAAAAGTTAGATAGTCAAGTAGAACAAAAAGAAACAGGAACTAAAGCATTATACAATCAAATGTTTACTATATTAGATACTTCTGAAAACATAGTAAAATCTGATTTTAGAAACTTTAAATTATATTATGCTGAAAAGGAATGGGAATGGTATTTAAGTAAAGATAGAAGTGCTGTTGAAATAGCTAAGATAGCTAAGATATGGTACAATCACATGGATGAACGTGGTTATGTTAACTCAAACTACGGATGGCAATGGAGTAGAAACAATCAATTAGAATATGTAATTAAAGAACTTGTAAGAGATAAATATTCTCGTCGTGCATTAATATCTATCTACGATGGTAAAGAACATTCTGAGTACTCTAAAGATACTCCTTGCACTTTGTCTATTCAATTTTATTTTACACCTGATTCAAGTAAACTACACATGACTGTGTTAATGAGAAGCAATGATTTATGGTTTGGATTCTGTAATGATGCTTACACTTTTCTACAATTACATAAATTAGTTTGTAAATCATTAAATGTAGAGCAAGGATTTTATACTCATTATGCACAAAATCTACATATTTATGAAAGACATTATAATAAAATGTTAAAATAAATTTTTTATTAACAAAGAATGTTTATATTTGTAAAATAATAATTAAAAAAATAACAAAATGGCACCTAAATTTGAAGACATCGGATTTTTTATTGAATACCATTCAGATGGTAAATTCTTAGGAACTACTTTAATAAGTGAAAACGTTAGACCTACTATAGGTTATTACAGTAGAGTAGATTCTATTGCTGAGACAGATATACAATTATTAAATAATAAGAAAATAAAGAAAGGAATAAAATATCACTCTTACATATATCCAATGTGTGGCAAACTAATAAGATAATTTATGTTTTATATATATCATGTAAAAGGAATTAAAGTAGGATGCACTAATGATTTAAAAAGACGTGTTGAACAAATACAAGGTTACAAAGATTATGATATATTAGCTACAACTGATAGTATTAGAGAAGCTTCTAAATTAGAAATATATTTTCAAAAAAAAATGAATTATAAAAAAGATAAAAATTCATATTTACAATTAACTATAAATAAATTAAAGATGACAAAAATGGTACACGTTACAGAAAGAACATTAACATTTAAAGGAACAGATAACCAAAAATTAAATGGTTATAAATTTCCTTTATTAGTAGAGTTATTAAATGGAGAACATATAGAGTTTGATAACAAAACAATAAATTGGATATTACAACATAATGCAAGTTCACAACATAACAAAGAAAGATTTGTATATATAGAAGCGTTATTAAATTTTTTAAATGCTAATAAAAATACTGAATTAGAAATGTTTAGTAATATTAGAAGTTGGGCTAAAGAAAAAGGAATATTAGATAAAGGAGACGTTAAAACACAATACCTAAAATTACAAGAAGAATCAGGTGAATTAGCTAAAGCTTTATTAAATAATGATAAAGAAGAAATAATAGATGCTATTGGAGATTGTGTAGTAGTATTAACTAACTTAAGTAAATTAGCAGGATATAATATAGAAGATTGTATATTAAGTGCATATAGTATTATATCAAAAAGAACAGGTAGAATGGAAAATGGAACATTTATTAAAGACAAATAATGGACATAACAGAAAGATTAAAAGACATCATATTAAACGAAACTAATATAGATGTAAAAGAAGTATCAAGAAATAGAAATATAATCGAATTGCGTTCTTTATATTATCATTTAATTAAACATTTTAAACCTAAATTAACTTTAATGGATATAGCTGAATCAGTAAATAAGAATCACGCTACTGTAATACATTCTTTAAATAATTATAAAATGTATGAAATGTATAATGATGAATTAAAACAATTAAGAAGCTTAATCATAAAACAAATAGAATTAGAAAACATATTACAAACAAAAGATAACAACACATTAAAGTTAGCAATAAAACAAAAGAATATAAAAATATCAGAATTAGAATTACAATTAGAAGAAATAAAACAAAAATTAACTACATTTGAAAAATCTGAATACGATATAATAAATAAACTAAAAGAACTATTAAACAATACAAAAGAAACAGAACTACACGACCTTATAAAAATAAGATTAAAAGCTATGTATGATATGAATATAAAAGTAATGAAACAA
>JBIKPL010000274.1:0-4353 GCA_044357485.1 Cytophagales bacterium | reverse complement strand
CAGGAAGGATTTCCTGAATAAATGCTCTTTGTTTAGAAGAGCGGGAGACGAGATTCGAACTCGCGACCCCGACCTTGGCAAGGTCGTGCTCTACCAGCTGAGCTACTCTCGCTTACAAGAAAAGTTGTTTACTTTCCCTTATTGTGGATACAAAAGTATGTCTTTATTTTTAAAAGGCAAACAAAATTGCAAATAATTTTTCAAATAATTTACAATCATTTGTTTGTCAATTATTTTAAATTGGTTTCGAACTCTTCTGTTTTCTTAATTACATCCTCAAAAAACAAAATGGATCTAATAATGTTTGTTTTGTCGGCATAAGGAACAATATCGTCTAGTGTGTCTTTTACCGCATTCAAATAAAGTGATTTGTTTTTGTTCGCTTTTTCAACGTGATCAAGTTGTTCTGCTTTAGAAGGAATTCCCATTTCTGTAAGGGTAGCACCTGGTCTTGGATGCAGCGCAACATAAGGCATCACTTCTGTTAAAGTAGCAATTCTCAACATATAAATTTGTGTAAGTTCTAGTTTGCCTAATTTTTGAAGTTCTTCTTCGGTATAATACTTGTCAACCTTTGCTGTAGCGCTCACATACGTTGGGGCTGGTTTGCCTGCTTTTTGAGCAAATGAAATATGGCAAAACATTGTCATTAAGGTGCTTAAGAATAATAATTTTTTCATTTTGTAATATGGTTTATACGAATTAGCTGTAGCTTAATGATATTAGGCTGCTCAAAATTAATAATTAAAATTAGAAATCTAGTTTTTGTTTATATAAATGTATAATATTTAGAAATAATGTAATTATTGGCATTGTCCAGCTTGGTTAGTATAATTATCACTCGCTTGCTAGTGGTTGATACACCCCAATGGTTTGCCATTGCCTGGATTACTAAGCTTATGGTAAGGGATATTATTTAGTTTGAAATGTTGTGTTTATACTTGTGAAGGCCTTGTGTTCATGAGGTTAACTTTTGACGCTAATATATTATGTGATTTTGTTGTAAGTATTTCATTAAAAAATATATTATAAAATGATTTTAAATTAAATTTGTTGTTAATTGAATTTGAACTTGCGCACACCAAAAAGAGGGCACTTTTAGCGCTTTTGTGTGCGTAGTCTGATGTTTAATGGAAATATTTATTTTTAATTTGTTTGTTATCAGTGTTTTAATTTCAAATAAGGAATTAAAATTATCAAATTGGCCTAAATAATTATAGATATGAGTTGTTCGAGTTGTGGAACAGGAGGAGGGTGTAGTACTGGCGGTTGCAATAGTAATAGCGGGTGTAGTTCAGGTGGTTGTAATAAATTGAATGTTTTTGATTGGTTGGGAAATATGGATGATGCCATATTGCCTTCTGAACGCATGAATATTGTTGAAATTAGATTTAAAGGTGGCAGAAAAGAATTTTTTAAAAACACGCAACATCTTGTGCTGCATACAGGTGATCCTGTGGTGGTTGAAGTGCCAAGTGGTCACCATGTAGGATTTGTTTCTTTACAAGGTGAATTGGTAAGGTTACAAATGAAGAAAAAAAACATTGTCGACGACGAGAATGTTAAAGCCATTTATAGAATTGCCAATGATAAAGATTTAGAAAGATATGAATTAAGTAAAATGCGCGAAATGGGTACTCTTTTTCGTACCCGTCAAATTGCGGATGAACTTAAACTTCAAATGAAACTTTCTGATATCGAATACCAAGCCGACAATGCAAAAGCAACTTTTTTCTATTCTGCCGATGACCGGGTCGACTTTAGAGAGCTAATCAAATGTTTGGCTTCAGAGTTTAAAATCAGGGTAGAAATGAAACAAATAAGTTTACGTCAAGAAGCCAGTCGCCTTGGTGGAATTGGGGTTTGCGGTCGTGAATTGTGCTGTTCTACTTGGTTGTCAGACTTTAAAAATGTTTCCACTACCGCTGCTCGTTACCAGAATTTATCGTTAAATCCTGCAAAATTATCTGGCCAATGTGGGCGTTTGAAATGTTGCTTGAACTATGAATTAGAAACGTATATGGATGCCTTAAAAGGTATTCCGACCATTGAAGCGCCTTTGCTAACCGAAAAAGGACCTTCCTATTTACAAAAAACAGATATTTTTAGAAGAATCATGTGGTTTTCTTACCAAGGCGAAACGGCTTGGTATCCATTAACGATTGAGCAAGTATTAAAAGTAGTAGAATTAAATGAAAAAGGAATTAAACCCGAAAGTTTAAATCCTGATGATTTGGTAGAAGAAAAGGCGGTTATAGAATTTAAACCTATCAATGATGACTTGGCGAGATTAGATAAAAAATATAGCGCCACGAAATCTAAACGTAAAAAGAAAAAAAGTAATGGCAATGGAGGTACAACAACGCTCACTGCTGGTGAAAACACTGAGCCAAGACCTGGTATTGTTGCCAATAAACAAACGCCAATACAAGTAAATAAGCCTGCAGAGCAACAACAACAACAACAGAGGAATCAACCTAATCGCACATTACCTGCGCCTCAGAAAAATCAAAATCAAAATCAAAAACCAAATCAACCAAATCAACCAAAGGGTCCTCAAGAAAATAGAAGCCAGCCAAATGCAAAACCTTCGGCTCCTCCTAGACAATCGGTAAATCCTGTGCCTGCAAAACCTTCTAACATTGTTCCTAGAACAAACGATTCGGGGAGTACTCCTCCTAAGAATAATAATGATGGAAGTGCGCCTGCAACACCTATGTTTACGCCTCGTACCCCAATAAAGCCTAACTAATCGTATTAATTTATATAGATGAACTACTTTTCAAGAAACCTATTATTACTACTTGCAATGTGTTGTATTGCTTTCTGTGCTTGTAATGATAATCGCGTGTATGAATACAACTATTTAATGAAACAAAACAATTGGTATATCGATACCGTCCCTACTTTTCATTTCTCCATTGATCAACCAGAAAAGCGTTACAATGTGTTTTTGAATGTGAGAAATACGGTGGCGTATCCTTATTATAATTTGTTTGTGAATTACCAACTTTGTGATAGTGTAGGGAATAAACTCCAAGGTCAACAAGTTGAAATGATGTTGTTAGATTCTAAAACGGGGCGCCCTTTGGGTAATGGTATTGGGGATTTGTTTTTTCATCAATTTCCGGTACTTAGCCAATACACATTTCCTTATAAAGGTAAATATTCGGTAAAATTAGTGCAATATATGCGTGAAAATCCTCTGCCAGAAGTGATGTCGGCAGGCGTGAGAATTGAGGAAGTGGTGAAATAGGGTACAGAGTACAGAGTACAGAGTACAGAGTACATAGTACATAGTTATGCTTTCAATAAAAAAGCTCCCAAAATAATTCTGGGAGCATTTTTATTTGCCGTGTCAGGGGTTTTCAACTGACACATGTTTGAATAAAGTCAATCAGATGGTTTTAGTCACAGAATGTCAGGAAAAAAACACTTGAAAAGGTAACATCCCTGTACTCTGTACTCAAGACCCTGTACTACCTTTACAAATTTGGCTGAGGTGTTAACCTTAAATATGGTTTCACAATTTTAAATCCTTTTGGGAATTTTGTTGCGGCTTCTTCATTACTTACCGCTGGAGCAATAACTACTTCTTCTCCTGCTTTCCAGTTGGCTGGTGTAGCTACACTATAGTTTGCAGTTAATTGTAAAGAATCAATCACACGTAATAATTCTTCAAAATTTCTACCCGTAGACGCAGGATAGGTAATGATTAATTTAATTTTTTTATCAGGACCAACTACAAATACAGACCTTACCGTGAATTTTTCATTGGCATTAGGATGAATCATATCGTACAATTCTGATACTTTTCTGTCTTCATCTGCAATAATTGGAAAATTAACCGTGGTGTTTTGTGTTTCATTGATATCTTTAATCCATCCTTTGTGTGATTCCAAACCATCAACACTCAAGGCAATTACTTTGGTGTTTCTTTTTTCAAATTCAGGCTTGTATTTGGCAACCGTTCCAAGTTCTGTGGTGCACACTGGGGTGTAATCTGCTGGATGCGAAAACAACACTGCCCAACCATTGCCAATGTAATCGTGAAAAGAAATTTCTCCTTCTGAGGTTTGTGCAGTAAAATCTGGGGCAATATCTCCTAGTCTTAAACTCATAATATTGTTATTTTATAATTTTAAATAATGATTACGTTGGAAAGATAATAGATTGCATTATTTTTTAATATGATATTTTGCATTTTTTAAGTTGATTAATACCAAGTCATCTCTGTTTTTGTTGCTGTTCATTGTTTCAATAGGAATAATGAAGGCTTACGCATCACCCAATAATCATTTTGGAATCACTTTATTTTTTGTAAAACTCAGGCTTAGTAATTACTTGCAAACA
>JBIKPL010000273.1:0-4356 GCA_044357485.1 Cytophagales bacterium | reverse complement strand
CACCTGCATCTCCAGTATCCCCTTTGTCTCCTTTTATACCTTGAAGTCCTGTATCTCCTTTGTCACCTTTTGCACCTGGAGCTCCGGCAACGCCATCAACTCCATTTGCACCTGCATCTCCAGTATCCCCTTTGTCTCCTTTTATACCTTGAAGTCCTGTATCTCCTTTGTCACCTTTTGCACCTGGAGCTCCGGCAACGCCATCAATTCCATTTGCACCAGCATCTCCTTTATCTCCTTTTATACCTTGAAGTCCTGTATCACCTTTGTCGCCTTTTGCACCTGGCGTACCGTTTGCGGAATATAAAGCATACGCTACACTGGTTAATTCTTTTGTACCAATAATCGTGTAATTCGTTCCTCCTGCAACATCGGTAGCGGTTTTGACAAAATATGGGCCTTGAGACCAATCAATACCTGCGAAAGTTCCTGTCACTACTGTACCAGTACCAATTTCAAAACTCATTAAGCCATTGATATTGGTGGTAGGTGTTTGCGTTTCTTCATAAACGGCTGTTCCGGTAGACGAGCCTTGCAAAATGGAGATTTTAACACTTACTTTTTTGGAAGCAACAATGGCGTTGCTGCTATTTCGAATTACCGCTTGGTAACTCATTTTTTGTGGAGATTGCGCATACAAACTTGCAGAAAGCAATAATGAGGCAATAGAAATGTAAATTTTTTTCATTCTTATTGGTTATAACTGGAATTCCTTACACTGGTAATTTTAACAATATAAATATTTTTCGTTTGTAAGAAATAACCTTATCATTATCTTTTTTTTTAACCAAACCCTTATTAAACTCATTTAAAACAACTTACAAATTTTAGCAGACCACTATTTATAATTATTCCAAATAATTAAATTCATTATTTTAAAACATAGAGAATGTTGCAAATAGCTTTACCGTCAATTGTATGATATTATAATTAACCCATATTGCTATTGGTATAAGCAATACGACAAACACGTTGGATAAATAGTTAACGATTGATTTTGCAAAGAATAAAGGCATTGTTTGATTGCGGCCGTCCTTGTTGTTTTAGGTTATTTCTCCACACTTAAGTTTTAACATAACCAAAAAACGTGTGCCGAAAACCTTCTTATGAATTAACCTTTGAGATATCCTTCAAACTAAAATTGCTTTACGTTTATCAACGGTCTCCAATACTCAACAGTCAAAACTTAAAACTATACAAAGATGCTCTTTTTGATTTTTTCAGGAAACCCTATTTACATCCATTTTAATGTACAAGAAAAAATGCTACCCCTATCAAAACCACCCCTAAACAGCCTTAAAAATAAGAAGGTCAGCACTTCCGTACTGACCTTTACTCGCGTGTGTTGAAAAATAGTTTACTTTAATATTGCCCTAGCGATAACCACCTTTTGAATTTCAGAGGTCCCCTCTCCTATGGTACAGAGTTTGGCATCGCGGTAGAATTTTTCCGCAGGAAAATCTTTGGTATAACCATAGCCACCAAATATTTGTAAGGCATCGTTGGCCACTTTCACGGCAGTTTCTGAAGCATAATACTTTGCCATGGCAGAAGCTTTGGTTACATTTTGACCTTTGTTTTTCATATCACCTGCTTGGTAAATCAATAACCTTGACGCTTCAATTTCAGTAGCCATATCGGCTAGTTTAAAAGCAATGCCTTGGAAACTTGAAATAGCCGCACCAAATTGATGGCGTTCTTTGGAATAAGCCAATGCGGCTTCATAAGCTCCTTCTGCAATACCAAGACTTAATGCTGCAATGGAAATACGGCCACCATCTAATATTTTAAGTGCTTGCACAAAACCATCTCCCACTTTCCCTAAAATATTACTTTCATGAATTCTACAATCCGTAAACACCAATTCTGTGGTTTCCGAAGCCCTCATGCCTAATTTATTTTCTTTTTTCCCTGCACTAAAACCAGGGGTATCTCTTGGAATTACGAAAGCGGTCATGGCATGTGCATCTCCCGGCTCGCCAGTTCTTGCCATCAATACGGTTAAATTTCCGGATTTTCCATGGGTAATAAAGTTCTTCGCCCCGTTAATTACCCAATATTCACCCTCTTTTACGGCTACGGTTTTCATATTGCCGGCATCCGAACCCGTATTCGGCTCAGTTAAACCCCAAGCGCCAATCCATTCCCCACTGGCTAATTTGGGTAGCCACTGTTGTTTTTGTGTTTCATTGCCAAACTGCAATATATGATTGGTACAAAGCGAGTTATGGGCAGCTACAGACAAACCAATAGACCCATCTACTTTCGATATCTCTACCAAAGTGCTAATATATTCAAGGTAACCAAGCCCTGCCCCACCGTAGGCTTCAGGCACCAAAATACCCATTAAACCAAGTTCTCCCATTTTATGAAACAACTCTACCGGAAAATGTTGCACTTCATCCCATTCCATCACATGAGGTCGAATATAACGCTCTGCGAAATCTCTTACTGTTTGTGCAATTAAGGTTTGATTATCGTTAAATGAAAAATCCATGGCTGCTAGTTTTATTAAATTCAAAATACGTGATAAAAGATACGCGGGTTGTGCTTAATGCCAAGAATAAAAAATGCTAGCGGATTTGATTCGGCTAGCGGTAATTTATTCCCAATAATAAACGAAGAGGCTTTGCACTTAGCGTTCATTAGCCATTTTAACATCATAATTTTAAGTATATTTGCTAAATATGATTTACAAATGATGTAAATTGCGTTTTTGAGCAGACCCTAAGTATTTTTGATACCACCAAAAAGCAAAAGCCATGAATCAAGCCATCACCCTATTTTGGTTCAGAAGAGATCTTCGATTACACGACAACCACGGTTTGTGGCAGGCCCTATCGAGGTCAAAACATGTACTTCCTGTCTTTATTTTCGACCCTAACATCCTTCAACAACTCAGTAACAAAACAGACCAACGCGTTGCCTTTATTCACCAAACCCTTTTGGAGATCCATGAACAATGCAAAGCTGCGGGTTCTTCTTTGTTGGTATTGCACGATACGCCATTGAATGCGTTCAAATCTTTGGTAGCACAATACCCAATAGCACAAGTAATATGTAACCACGATTATGAACCTCAGGCCATACAACGTGATGAGGCCATTCAACAATGGTTACAAACCAACAACATTCCCTTGCTTAGCTTTAAAGACCAAGTGATTTTTGAAAAATCAGACATTGTAAAAGCCGACCAAAAACCATATACCATCTATACCCCTTATGCCAAAATCTGGAAAAGCAAACTCCAACCAAACGACTTAAAATCATTTGAAAGTGCGCTTTTGACGCATCATTTTATTCAAATACCTCCCTTCGATTTTCCCACGATGGAAAGTATTGGTTTCAACCAAATTGACTTCAAAAGTCCAAGCCTCCACCCCAAAGAAGAAACCATTCGACAGTATGAGGCAACCCGAAATTTTCCGGCCCTAGCAGGGGGCACCACAAAGTTGAGTATCCATTTGCGATTTGGCACCATAAGCATCAGGGCTACCGTAAAAAAAGCCTTGGCCCTGAATGAACAATGGCTGAATGAATTAATTTGGAGAGAATTTTTTATGATGATTTTATTTCATTTCCCTCAAGTGGTTAACCGTAGTTTTAAACAAAAATATGATCAAATTGTGTGGCGAAACAATGAACACGAATTTGACCTATGGTGTAAAGGGGAAACAGGTTATCCTATTGTAGATGCAGGCATGCGAGAATTAAATGCCACAGGATTTATGCACAATAGGGTAAGAATGATTGTAGCCAGTTTTTTAACCAAACATTTGTTAATTGATTGGAGATGGGGAGAAGCCTATTTTGCAGAAAAATTGCTTGATTATGAATTGTCCTCCAACAATGGCAACTGGCAATGGGCCGCAGGATGTGGCTGTGATGCCGCCCCCTATTTTAGAATATTTAATCCCAGTACCCAAACCAAAAAGTTTGACCCAGACCTTCGTTATATCAAACAGTGGATTACACATTTCGAACCCACGTATTTAACACCCATCGTGGAACATACTTTTGCAAGAGCAAGGGTGCTTGCCGCCTACAAATCTGCACTTCAGTTATAGGCTACCAGCAATTAATTGATCCGCAATCACCCTGTCGTTACTCAATCGTGGCATTTTGTTTTGACCACCTAATTTCCCTGCGGCTTTCATGTAATGGATAAAAGCATTTTTGGGAAGTGACGTAATGTGCAATTTAGACAAAATATTACCCGTAATTAAATCGTCATAATACACATTGGCTTTCACCATTTCGGCATCGAGGGTATTTCTAAAGGCTTCCAAATCATTGGGAGCCTGTGCAAATTCTATCAACCATTCGTGGTACGATTGGGATTTATCACGAGCCACA
>JBIKPL010000272.1:0-4365 GCA_044357485.1 Cytophagales bacterium | reverse complement strand
TATTGGGCTATATTTATAGGTAATATTTAAACTATATTTTTCCGATTTATTGTATTTAAAAATCGCTCTTTTTAATTAAATTTCATAATAATCTTACTTCAATTTTTAATCTGTTAAAGTAGAATTAATAGCCATAATTTATTTTTTACGTGTGCACCTGGAGTGCAAACATGAGAATTAAGTTTGTATCATCAAAACGAAAAGGCATGAAATATCCAATGAAAGCATACGATTTTCAAACTATATTTAAGTTTGGAAAATACAAAGGAAAATCTTTAGAAGAGATAGTTGTTTTGAATGTGCATTATATTACGTGGTGTATCAAAAACGTCGACAACTTCTATGTTAGTATGGACACACTTAATGAAATCAATACGATTACAAAGCTGGTAATACCAGATGAAATAAATATGATACTAAAGCAAAAAGAACTTGAACTAGAAAATGAAGAAGTTGAAGATGATAACGATGAGTACGATAATTCATATGAAAGAAAAAGCTGTAATGAAAATCCGTGGGTAGATGTTTTTGGTGAGGGAGAAGAAGCTGAAACAGCCTATTGGAATACGGATTAAATTACAACAAAAAGAATGCACAAACAACACACACATTGAATCTATTTTTGTTTTAGAAATTAGAATCAGTAAAAAAATCAATAAACATTTAATATATTGTAAACATGAATTAGTTTATTAAACACCTTCTCTAAGATTTTGATTTCTGCCAACTGTATTCGGTTGGTATTTGATACGAAAGTATCAAATGAATGTATAAAAAGTAATTACTTAAGTTTTAAGGCCTTTTATATATTATGATTATTAATGATCTATTATTTATTATTATGTATTAATAAATGACCTGATCTTACATAAACAAAGAAAACAAGAGAAGGTGTTTTAATTATCAATTCAAAAGCAATTATTTATCATGACAATTTCAAGTGAAAATATTCAATTTATAAAAGATTCTTTTACCTCTTTAAAATCAAATGAAGATTTTTTGAGCCTTTTAAATTATACCAAAGTATTGGTATATGGTGAAAAGGCTATTCCTTTTCAATTGAAACAACTTACGTACCATGCTAATCCTAAAAAAAACAGGAAACGTTACATAAAGTTTGTAATCAAGAAAAAATCTGGAGCAGATAGAATTATAAATGCGCCAAACAAAGGCTTAAAAGCTATACAAAAATGTCTTAATGTAATACTGCAAACGGTATATGAAAGTCATTTAAGTAAAGCAGCCACTGGTTTTGTTCCTAACAAGTCAATTGTCGACAATGCCATATTGCATGCAAATATGCATTATGTTTACAATATTGATTTAAAAGACTTTTTCCCAAGCATTGATCAGGCTAGGGTTTGGAAGCGCTTACAATTCCCTCCTTTTAATTTTAATGATACCAATAACAATGTCATTATAGCCAACACCATTGCAGGACTTTGTTGTCATAAAATGGAAGTAGAACGCATAAAGGAAGGCAGTGATGAATTTGAAAAAGTTGTTACTAATGTATTGCCTCAAGGAGCACCTACCTCTCCTACCATGAGCAATATCATTTGCCAACAACTAGATTTTTATTTAACGGCTTTGGCTAAACGTTTTGGTTTACGATATACAAGATATGCCGACGACATTACCTTTAGTTCATTGCATAATGTATATCAAAAAGACAGTGATTTTTTGATAGAATTGAGCAGAATTGTTTCAAGTCAACATTTTCATATCAAAGCCTCTAAAACAAGGCTACAAAAAGAAGGCTATAAGCAAGAAGTTACTGGCTTAATTGTAAATTCAAAACCCAATGTTAGCCAACACTATATCAAAGAATTGCGTATGCGTTTACATTACTGGGAGAAATATGGCTACGACAAAGCGGAGGCTATGTTTTTACCTAATTACCTTGCAGACAAAGGACACTTAAAAGGATTCCCCAATATGAAAAATGTATTAATGGGCAAACTCGACTTTTTGAAAATGGTAAAGGGTGGTGAAAATAGCACTTATTTGGCATTGAAAAGCAGGTTTGATAAGTTAGTTGGAAATATGAATACGACAACAGAAATTGTTATGGAGAACAATTTTAGTTTGAGTAATTTAATAAATATTTGGCAAAGTAAAGGAATAAACGAAGCCATAAAATTGAGTAATTATACTAATGGAGGATAAAGAACAATTAACATTTATATTATCTGTTTTGAAACAAATACCTCATTCTGAAACCAATCAATGGTTTTGGGATGAGGTATTGGAGGTTAGAAAGATTGTTAAAAAACATAATATAAATAATCCCAGCAATATTGGTGACTTGACTATTATAAAAAAAAACACCTCTAAAATAATAGACTACTTAAGTCTTTCACCAGAGTTGTCGATAGATTATAGTTTTATAGGACATCCTTTATTAAGAAAAAGACTAGAATTAGATAATCTTCGTATGGAAAATGTACGCTTTGATTTGAAAGAAAAAGACGAAATGGTTAGATTATACAATTATATTGTTAATGCTTTTTATCAAATTGAAAATTTAATAAATTTTTATTATCACGAAAAGTATAAAAATATTGATTCGATTTTAACACATTTAGAATCAATAGAAGGTAATCAATTTAAACGCAAAAAAGAAAAAAGTGTAGGAGACATTACTATCGCTACCAAAATTTATGCTTTCAATAAAACATTTTACCAAAATGATAATATAGATTTTACTGGATACAACATTGACAGTTTGAGACAAATAAGGAATGAAGGATCTCATAGGGCATCACGAATCAAATCTATAGAGAATGAGAATAAACGGTTACACGATTTTTTAAAACATACAACATTTGACTCTATTTTAACCTTGGTGAAAGATTTGGCTGAAAAAATAAAAGTGAATATTTAATATATATTAAAATAAATAATATAAATATGGAATTGTTCAATCAAGAAAGTAAACCAAAAGAAAGGGTATTTCAGAAATTCCCAATGCAAGATGGCGAAGTATGGCTAATGCCAAATTTTATGCCAACTGATAAAGCAAAGAATTATTATGATGCTTTGCTTTCAAATATTAATTGGAGGCAAGAGGAAATAAAAATGTATGGTAAAACATATCCTGTTCCTAGAAAAACAGCTTGGTATGGTTTTCCCGATTTCAATTACAAGTATTCAGGTATCATGTGCAATCCAGAGCCATGGACAAAGGAGTTAATGGACATCAAAAAAGTAATTGAGCATTTTTTGCCTGGTGAAAATTTTAATAGTGTCTTACTCAATTTATACAGAGATGGTAATGACAAAGTAAGTTGGCACGCAGATGATGAACCAGAATTAGGAACTAATCCAACTATTGCTTCTGTAAGTTTAGGTGCAGTCAGGAGATTCGATTTAAAGCATAAAAATGACCCTAAACAAAAATTACAAATTGAACTTACATCAGGCTCTTTAGTTATTATGACAGGTGCATTACAACACCATTGGTTGCACCAAATACCTGTGCAAAAGAAAATATATGAGCCACGAATTAACTTAACCTTTAGAACTATTAAGCTATAAGTTATGGATATTTATGATGCGATAGTTAGTGGTTTTAAAAAGAATATTACTTACAATCAAGAAATAGAAGTTTTTTTGCAATCCTTGCAGAAGTCGGTTAAGTCGTTACGCATAGCTTATCGCAATAATCCTGTTTATGTGCCATACGAAAAAACAGATATTCAAGCTGCATACTTAGCCACTTATTTACCTCATTACTATCAGCTCATTTATAAAATATTTATTGAGGAAGTACCCGATATATTCAAAGGCAAAAAAGAGGTTTACTTAAATTTTATAGGCGGTGGTCCAGGTTCTGAAGCATACGGGGCAATTAAATACATTCTAAATAACTGCACTGATGTTGAAATTATTCATGTTACTATTTTAGACATCAACGCTTCCACATGGGGTTATAGCCATTCAATAGTATCGAAAAACCTTGTTGAAACTGTAAATAGTCGAAATACTCAAATTCATTGGAAATCCATTCCTTTTGATTTAACATCTACAGCGAATATAAGTGAGTCAAAGCCAATAATAGCAAAAAGTGACTTACTAGTGATTCAAAATTGCTTAAATGAAATAGCAAAGGTTGACCTTCCATCTTTAAAAACCAATGTAAAAACACTTTTTGAATACCTGCCAGGTGATGCTTATTTACTAATGTCTGACATGACTTCAGTAGCAAGACCAATAATAAAAGTTTTGGAAGGTAATTTAGTAGATGCTTTTTCACCAAAGTTTTTAAGGACAACACTCTCTTCTGGTTCAAGGTCACTTATATCGGTTCATCATAAACCATCAGCAATAATTGCTCAAAACTTATTAGTAGGTACAGATGGG
>JBIKPL010000271.1:0-4371 GCA_044357485.1 Cytophagales bacterium | reverse complement strand
CAAAGTACAAAGTACAAAGTACAAAGTACAAAGTACAAAGTACAAAGTACAAAGTACAAAGTACAAAGTACAAAGTTTCGCTACGCGAAACTTTGTTTACCTAATACCTAATACCTAATACTTAATACCTTGTACCTAATACCTACTTATAAATTCCTAAAAAAATGCCCCAACATAAATTTAGAACTTCTTTTATAGTATTGCTTTTGTTGACTCAAATGGCTTTTGCGCAGGATACGACGAGGTTGTTTTCTGTTAAAAACTTCATGCAAATGGTATTAACACATCATCCGATGGCCAAACAAAACGCACTACTTTCTGATATCGCCAAACAAGAAATCAGGTATTCGAAAGGAAGCTTAGACCCCAAATTTGAAGCCGAATTCCAACAAAAAGTATACGATGGTAAAACCTATTTTGGTTATATCGACAATGGTTTAAAAGTACCGCTTTGGTTTGGTTCAGATTTAAAATTCGGCTACGAAAACAATACAGGAAAACAAGTAAACCCTACAGATTTTACCCCTCCAGGTGGTTTATTATACGGAGGCGTACATATTCCTATTGGGCAAGGCATGGTGATTGATGAACGAAGAGCGGCTGTTCGTCAGGCACAAGCCATGCAAGGTTTATTAGAAGCCGAAAAAGTAAAAATCATCAATAAAATATTATTCAATGCCTCCAAAGCCTATTGGGATTGGTATTTTCAATACCATAAACTCCTAAAAATAAAACAATCGTATCAATTGGCGGTGGCCCGACAAAGTGCCATCAATGTCAGAAGCGCCATGGGCGATTTAGCCCCAATCGACTCGGTCGAAAACTTACTTATTTTACAGGAAAGAACCATTGCTTTACAAGACGTAAATACTGACATTAAAAATGCTCGGTTGAGTATGTCGAATTATTTATGGACAGAAGATCTCAAACCATTAGAAATGGATAGCACATTGCATCCCGAAAACCTGCTATCTGCCACCTTCATTGACAATACAATTCTTAAAAAATTACTCGACAATGCGCCACAAATCCATCCTGACATCTTAAAACTTGATTTTAAATTAAAACAATTGTCTATAGACCAAAAGCTTTATAAAGACAAGCTAAAACCAAACCTTGATTTTAGCTATAAATATTTAACTAGCCCTAGAAATAATTTTACCAATGACCTTAATTTAGACTATGTACAAAACAATTATAAAGTCATGTTAAGTATTTCTCAGCCCTTGTTTTTAAGAAAAGAACGTGCAAAATACCAATTGGCCAAAATTAAGGTTGCCCAAACCAAATTAGAAGCGCTACAAACAAGCCGTGAGGTGGCCAATACTATTTCTTCCTCGTTTAATGAAATCAAATTTTTAGAATCATCATTGGCCATGCAAGACAATATGCTGAACAACTATACCAAACTTTTACAAGGGGAGCAATCGAAATTCGACAATGGGGAAAGTTCTATTTTTATGCTCAATGCTCGTGAATCAAAACTTATTGAAGCCGCCATAAAACAGGCAGAAGTAAAATCAAAATTAGAGAAAATGAAATCAGAGTTATACTTTAATGCAGGAAGCTTACTCACCGATTTCTAATTTTTTATAGCTATTTTTTTATGTAAAGTTTTGATTGTATGGCAAATAAATTAAATGAGGGCGTTTCCCTTCGGGTCGCGTGATCGGCACTCGCTATTTTCCTTGTGGTCAAATCATATCGTATTAAAAGATTACCTCAACCCACAAGCAAGGCAGCGCTCAAACAAAGCCTCTCCCGCTAACGCAAAGCGAATTAGCCAATCATTTCAATTAAATGGAGTGGCCATTGTAGCATCATAATTTTAAGTATATTTGCTACATATGATTTACAAATGATGTGAATTGAGTTTTTCAGCAGACCCTATGTAATGCAAGGCCATATATGCAAATTGTGATTTTCATCCTTCTCCCCAAGTGTATCGCGTGCCCCATTTAAGCCTAAATGGTTTTACTCCTGACACATTAAAAAGCCCTAAATGAAAATATCATTTAGGGCTTTTTTTATAATAGTTATGAATGACCTACTTCATCAAAATAACATTGATGTTTTGTGTTGAAGCGGCACTGATAATTTTGAAAATATACAAGCCTGCATTTTGATTTTGCAAGTTCAGTTTGTTATTTCCTGAAGTTAAATTTCCATGGTATACTTTTTCACCATTGGTGTTGTATACCGCTAATTGAGCGTCGATGCTGGTTTGAATATTGAAAACTCCAGCACTTGGATTAGGATATACATTGACACTGCTTACTGCCAATGATTTTGCTACATCGGTGATTAAGATAAGTTCTTTGCAATTGTCAACAAAGTTTGATGACGTTCCGGTTAAGGTAAAGTTATACAAGCTCGCGGTGTTGTTTCCATTGTTTTGTTCACTTGAAATATAGGTCATACCGGTATTGTCGCCATTGGCTATGCCTTCATTAAAATCGTAGGAAAGTAGCAATTGGTTATCAACCTCAACAGTTGATTTCATCAGGGTTTGCATATCTGATTCAGATTTAGCCACAGACCAAATTCTTGCATCGTCAATACTTCCTGAAAACTTCACGGCTAAACTTCTTTCTGCTCCGACAACTATATTTCTAATGCAATCAAAAGTAAGAATTTCATCGTCATCTTCTTTATTGACTACTTCTTCAATACCATCTACATAAAGTTTAAGGTTTGTACCATCAAATGTCATGGCCACATGATGCCAATCGCCCATCAAAGTAGTTGTTCCTGAATATATTTTTCTTTCATCTTGCCCGTAAGTCCCCCCTATAATTTCAGCTAATAAACGTCCGTCAGCAGTGATACCAAATTGAAAACTGTTTTCAGAGGTTCCGGGTGTTCTTGAAGTAACAACACCTGTCCAGTCATTAGCATTGGTGATGTTAATTTTAGCCTCCACTGTAAAATTGGCATTTAAGGCAACCGTGGTGCTTGAAACCACATAATCATCGACCCCATCAAAGTTTAAAGCAGCTTTTTGAGCTTGGTTAACAAGCGAAATACAATTGTCAACAAAGTTGGAGGTATTGCCAGTGAGGGTAAAATTGTTTAAGTTCCCAGTATTGTTACCAACTAATTGCAAACTTGAAATCACAGTAATGGCAGTATTGTCACCATTAGAAATGCCTTCGTTAAAATTATAAGCAAGTTCCAATTGATTGTCTACCACGACCATTGCTTTCAGCAGGTTTTGCATAGCTGCTTCCAATTTAGTCACCGACCAAATTCTTGCATCATCAATAGTACCTTCAAAGAACACACCTAAACTTCTTTCTGAACCAACAATCACATTTCTGTTGCAATTGAAATTCACAATCACATCATCGTCTTCTTTAGTAACATTTTCTGCTACACCATCAACAAACAATTTAAGGTTAGTGCCATCGAATGTCATGGCTACATGGTGCCAATTGCCAGTAAGTACCGTAGAACCAGTATATATTTTTCTTTCGTTGGCCGTTCCTGAAGCACCGATGATTTCAGCACGCAAAGTTCCCGTTGAAGTTAATCCAAATTGAAAACTATTGTCAGAAGAACCTTGAGTTTTAGAAGTAATGATACCTGCCCAATCTTTAGGAGTAGTTACATTAATTTTAGCTTCTACCGTAAAATGATTGGTTAAATTGATAGCCGTACTTGAAACGACATAATCATTGGTGCCATCAAAGTTTAAAGCCGTAGCGTTTGGTGTAGGACTTAAATACTTTTTGATTGCTGACATTACAGAACAATAGCCGTTATCTATAACAATTGCATAAGCGCCTGGTTTTGTGGCATAAAACTCTTGACTTACGGCACCATCGATAGGCGAAATATTGTTATTACAATCAACCCACTGATAGGTAAGAGGCAATGACTCGTAGTTATATTCATCATAATAGGCATTTGCATAAAAATAATTCCCGTCTACATACATGCTAGTATCAACAAAGTAACTTTTTAAATTTAAGGTAATTACACTATCACAGCCATTTACATTTGGTATTGTATGGGTATAATTCCCAGATTGTGAATAGGTCTTTCCAAACCATTCATAACTAGAACAAGTGGTATCATTTACGCTCGACACGCCCTTAATGATTGCTTTAACAGGTACCCTGTCTGATTCACAATTGTTGGCGTTTATTGCGGCAACATAATAGGTTTGTTCGCTAGTTAAATTACCCGTTTGATAACTATTGTTTGTAGACAAAATATTGTTGTCAACCGCATCACTGTACCATCTTAAGGTACCATCATTGGTTGCTGCTGCCGATAAAGTAGCGGGTGAATTGATACAAATTTTATCATTGAGAATATCGGTAACATTTGAAAGTGGTACTGCAATGGTGGCATCTAAGTGATTGA
>JBIKPL010000270.1:0-4372 GCA_044357485.1 Cytophagales bacterium | reverse complement strand
GGTAAGTGCTTATGGTTTATATGAAATTTACTCTACACTTAAACCTAGTGCCGGCGATAATGTGGCGCATGTTGCCCATTTGGGGGGAATGTTATTTGCTTTTATCATGATCATGATGTGGCGAAAAGACCGACAAAATTTTTACTAAAATCAACCATTCAATCATTACTTAAAATATAAAATTTAGACAAAGGCTATGAGCTCCATTATTGACGATATTAAAAGCCATTTTTTTAAATCAGGCAATGCCGTAAGCCAATTGATAGTCATCAATGTAGTGGTATTTTTAGCCCTTTTAATTCCTGGCGTTTTATTGAAAATGACCGGCTTAGGTAACCTATATGAACTAATACTGTCTTATTTGGCATTACCGGCCTTTTGGGTGGAGGTAATTTTCAAACCATGGACCTTTATTACGTATGCTTTTCTGCATGAAGGTTTATTTCATATTTTATTTAATATGATGTTTTTATACACCTTTGGAAACATCATTGGCGATTTATTAGGAAGCAGAAGGGTGACCAGTTTGTATATTTGGGGTGCTATTGGTGGAGGATTAGTATATGTATTGTTGTACAACATTCTTCCAATTTTTAATGCTCATTTGCATGAAAGTATGCTACTGGGTGCTTCAGCAGCAGTATTTGCCATAGTAGTGGGTGCGGCAACTTTATCACCAGATTATCAATTGTATTTGATCATCATTGGGCCGGTACGCATTAAATATATTGCCGCTTTTTACGTCATCTTATCTTATGCGCAAACTGTTGGAGACAATCCCGGAGGAAATATTGCCCATTTGGGGGGAGCATTAATGGGATATTTATTCATCAAACAACTTCAAAAAGGTAACGATTGGGGAAAACCTGTACATGCTGTCATACAGTTTGTAAGCAGCATTTTTAAACCAAAACCCAAAATGAGGGTGACTTACCATCGCCCAAAAGAAACCTCCAACTCTCCTACCCAAGCTGAGATCGATAAAATTTTAGATAAAATATCGGTTTCTGGTTATGAAAGTTTGACCAAAGAAGAAAAACAAAAATTATTTAGTGCGAGTAAAAAATAATAAAACCTGATTTTAGTCATATTTTAATTCAAATTCAGGTATTACTTTTGAATTATTCTTTGCAGTGGTTATGTGCGAGTAAACATTGTGAAGCTAATTTTGTTTGTTGTTTGAAGAAAAAAGGAATCTCTTAAGGATTCCTTTTTTTTGTGGAATTTAAAATATACTATCACTCCTAAATTTGAGGAAAAAGATTGAAATATACGCTTAGGGGTCAAAGACAGCTGTATTATTCAACTTAAATTTAACATGTATGCTTTCGCAAAAAGCGCTAATATTTATTTAGGGTGAAAAATAGTTTATTTGTTAATTTTTAGAGATTTAAGCTATTGCTTTAGCCGTTTAAATGCAAGGATATTTGATTTTATTAAAGTGGTGCACTAGTTTGATTTAAATAGCATAGATAAGCTATTCATTTCGTAGGGCGTTCCCTTCGGTCGCGTGATTGGCACTCGCTATTTTTCTTGTGGTCAAATCATAGCGTACTAAACGATTACCTCAACCCACAAGAAAAATGAGCTCAAACAAAGCCTCTCCCGCTAACGCAAAGAGAATTAGCCAATCATTTCAATTGAATTGATTGGCCATTTTAGCATCATAATTTTAAGTATATTTGCTGAAAATGATTTACAAATGATGTGAATTGAGTTTTTCAGCAGACCCTAGGTTAGCGAGAGAAGCACTTGAAAAACGAGACGTTTAGACATTAAAATTGAGGACAAGGTAGCCTCTTCATTGGCTGACGAGATTTGGGTATTGATTTGGGATAAACGGTAATATTAAATTCATGCGCACCGTAAGGAGATGCTTTTGTGAGTTCAGAAAAAATAGCATCGTATGTATATGAAATATTAATAAAATTAAATTTATAGCCAAATAAAAAGGCACATGATTCATTGTTTTGATTATTATTATACTGTTTTAAAATTGGAATTCCACGATACCATAAACCAAGCATATAATCAGAATTAGTAAAATATATTCCACAATCAATTTGGTCAGATTTACCTTGGGTTTTATAATGTAAGGTAGGTGTATATGATTTTGAATTATTCGTTTTTTGTGTTTGAGTAAATTTATACCCTACTATAAAAATTTGTTTTTGGGGCAAATCACTTTCCTCTCCAATAAAAGACTGATTAGGTTCATTTAAATGATACATGCTATATCCAAACCATAAATTGTTACTAAAAATTAATCCGCCGAAAGATAAATCTACCAAAGACTTTGATTGGGCTTTTTCATTATTTGTTCCACTTGCATTTATGCCATTTTGGGAAATTTGCGTTGGGAATATTAAATTGGTATAATCTAACGTTCTGTTTATAAACCCAAATTGCCCTCCTAATCGCATTACCCATTTATTTTTTAACCCTACAATTTCATAACTATATAGTCCTTGTATTTCATTCGATTTAATTTTACTATTCCCTTGGATATCATGTATCGCATAAATTCCCAATCCAGTATGCCATTTAGGAAAATAGGTGTCAAAAGAAATTAAACTGGTTAAATATTGCGCATCAAGACCTGGCCATTGCACTCTTTCATGTAAAATAATTCGAGGTTTGTGAACACTTCCCGCAAAGGCAGGATTAGAATATAGACTATTTGTATAAAATTGGGTAAACTGAACATCTTGCCCATATAAAAAATGGGTTAAAAGTAGACAAAGCATGGATATTAATGTCTTCATATTGCGAATGTGCATTTTTTTTTGGGAATATTTATATTTTTTGGTAGATTTATTGCTTAATAGTAAATCCCCTCGCTAAACTTGAAGTATACAATAATATATACACTTTTTTTGTGTAACCTGTTTTTGGGTGCTGTATATGCCCAATCTCCAAAATGTGATAATGGGGTACCATTTTTTAATGTAAACCTAAGTGGCAATAACGATAGTTTGTGGTTTAGTCCAAGTACTGTTAGGGATGGTTTATGTTGTGGGCTTGACCCGCTTGCGAAACCACCAATAAGGTGCGTACAATTTGCGATAACACTTGATTCAAACACTGCAGGTATCAAATTTACAATCCCTGCGGGAGCATTGCCCCCTGGTGCTTTAGGGTATTCTATCGATTGTGGTGCCATGTATCAAGTGGGTGATGTAATCTGTTTAGACCCACCTTGGCCTAGATATTTAACATTTTGCAAACCGGGCAATAACCCAAATGTATATTCAATTCAAGCTATTCCTAAACCCAAAGTTTCACCTCCTGTAGTAGTAAGTGATGGTTGTACTGGGGTTTTAAGTGCTGAAGGGTTTGATGTATCCACTATTAAATGGGAAGCAGTCCCTGCAAATCCTTTATATGATTCGTACTTGAATTGTACCTTGGCTTGCACTACTGTAACAGCGAAATGGCAACCTGGGTCACCAGAATATGTTGACTATCAAGTCTCAGGTATGCCATTAGGTGGGTGTACAAACATAAAGGTCAGTAAATTGACCAGGATATATTTTGTAAATGATAAAAAAGCAACCATTACTCCTAAAAACCCTAGCATTTGCTTCGAACAAGCAACTGCCAAATTAACCGCAACGGGTACTGGGGGAAAGCCTCCTTATAAATATTTGTGGAATACCGGAGATACTACCCAATCCATAAATGCTGGTGTAGGGAAGTATTCCGTTAAAATATTTGATGCATCGAGTTGTCCTGAAGCAATTGACTCAGTATTCGTAACTAAAAATGGTTTGCCAATTAACGTAAATACAGACAATGACCAATCATTTTGTATAAACAACATTCCAAAAACAATTGCTTTAAATGGAACGTTGCAACAAGCTAAGGGTGGTCAATGGAGTGGTGGAGCAGGCATTATTCTTCCGAACGACACTTCATTATCAATTACCTATTCTCCAACACCAACTGAAATAAACAACGGGAAAGTCACCTTTAAATTTAAATCAACTGATAATGGATCTTGTGCGGCCGATTCTGATTTTGTTGATATATTTTTCCAAAGCCTTCCTACCGTATCTCATCCAAGCGCGTCTATTTGTATCAATAGTGCCACCCTACAAACGACTACCTTGCTCAATGGCGAATCAGCACAATGGCTTGATGCGACCAATACCATTTTAAGCAATACTCCTACTGTTAGCCTTAATCCTGTAAGCACCAGTATTTTTTCGCTTAAAAAAACCAATGCAAACCAATGCATTGCCACTGATACTTTTCAAATTATTGTTACCACGCCAAATACCTTAACACAAAATGATACGGCTATTTGTGTCGGGGCAAGCGTAACCTTGTCTCCAAGATTAACACTACAGGGAACTGACAAGCTTATGTA
>JBIKPL010000057.1:0-11563 GCA_044357485.1 Cytophagales bacterium | reverse complement strand
AATATGAAACTTTGTAATCCTAAAAAACTAGGCTGCTAATGCGTTTACAAACTTAGCTAATTTAGCTTTGTGGTTTGCTGCGTTGTTTTTGTGGATAATGTTTTTCTTAACCAATTTGTCAAGCATAGACGTTGCTTTTTTGAACGCTTCTGTAGCTTCAACTTTAGTAGTTAATGCTTTTAATCTTTTAACTACAGTTCTAGTTGACTTCAGTTGGTATCTGTTTCTTAGTCTTTTAGCTTCGTTAGACCTAATTCTTTTTATCGCTGACTTATGATTTGCCATTGTATATATTTGTAAATGATTTGTTCAAAATTGGACTGCAAAAGTAAGATTAAATTTTTAACTTGCAAGCAATCCTTTAGTTTATTTTATAATTTATTTTATCAAGTCTAGTAAATACTGGCCATAACCACTTTTTACCAGGGGAGTAGCAATTGCTTTTAATTGCGCTTTGTTGATGAAATTCATTCTATAAGCGACTTCTTCAATGCATCCTACTTTTAGGCCTTGGCGTTCTTCAATGACCTGTACAAAGTTACCTGCTTGCATTAAAGAGGCGAAAGTGCCGGTGTCTAACCAAGCCGTACCACGACTCAATATTCCTACTTTCAATTTACCTCTTTCTAGGTAAACTTTATTGACATCCGTAATTTCATATTCTCCCCTTGGACTTGGTTTTAAATCTTTGGCAATTTGTACCACTTCATTGTCATAGAAATACAAACCTGGTACTGCGTAACTTGATTTTGGCTTTAATGGTTTTTCTTCGATAGACAAGGCTTTTTTGTTTTCATCAAATTCAACCACACCATAGCGCTCAGGGTCGTGAACATGGTAAGCATATACAACCCCTCCGTCGGGATTGTTATTGCTCTGTAATAGCTCAATTAAGCCTGCTCCGTAAAAGATATTGTCTCCCAATACCAAGGCTACTTTGTCGTTGCCGATAAATTTTTCACCAATCACAAAAGCTTGCGCCAAACCATTTGGTTCTGCTTGTTCTGCATATTCAAAACGACAACCAAGACTTGTGCCATCGCCCAAGAGTTTTTTGAAGTGTGGCAAATCGTGGGGCGTAGAAATAATTAAAATTTCCTTAATACCAGCCATCATCAAAATTGACAATGGGTAGTAAATCATCGGCTTGTCATAAACAGGCATCAACTGCTTACTTACTGCTAGCGTTAATGGATGAAGTCTTGTGCCAGATCCTCCGGCGAGTACTATTCCTTTCATATTTTTTTAAGTATTAGGTATCAAATATCAAATATCAAGTATTAGGTAAATAGTGTACTTTGTACCTAATACCTTGTACTTCATACTTATTATTGTCTTAATATAAATTCTTGGTTGTCTTTAAACCAATGAAATGTTCTTTTTAGGCCATCTTGGATTTTAACTTGAGGGTTGTATTGCAAGAAGGTTTGTGCCTTAGTGATGTCCGCAAAGCTATCCCTAATGTCACCAATTCTATCTGGTCCATAAACTGGTCCTACAGTTGAATCGGCTATTTTTTGCAAACTTTCGTAAATCACTTTCAAGGAGTTCCTTTCGTGTACGGCGATGTTAAATACTTGGTTACTGGCTTCTTCATTGTCAGACAATGCCGCTAAAATATTGGCCTGTACCGCATTTTCTACATACGTAAAATCGCGTGTTTGACCGCCATCACCATTGATGGTAGAAGCTTTGTTCTCTAATAAATTAGAAATAAACAAGGGGATTACGGCCGCATAGGCGCCATGAGGATTTTGTTTTGGACCATAGATATTAAAATACCTCAGGCCAATAGATTTCAATCCGTAAGTTTTACCAAATACATCGGCATACAATTCATTGACATACTTTGTAACCGCATAAGGAGACAAGGGGCGACCAATTTCATTTTCAACCTTCGGTAATTTTTTGCTGTCACCGTAAGTAGAAGAAGACGCGGCGTATACGAATTTCTTCACTTTGCTGTCGCGTGCAGCGACCAACATATTTAAAAATCCATCGATATTTACCTGATTGGTTGTAATAGGGTCGTTGATACTTCTTGGAACGGAGCCAAGTGCTGCTTCATGAAAGATGTAATCTATTCCTTCGCAAGCATCTAAACAGGTTTGTAAGTCCCTGATATCGCCTTCAATAAACTGAAAAGCTTTGTTGGAGGAATGAAACTCAAGATTTTTTAAATATCCTGTTGATAAATTGTCGAGCACAACAACTTTTCCGGCTTTGTATTTTAGTAAATAGTCTACCAGGTTAGAGCCAATAAAGCCTGCACCACCAGTTACTAAAAAAGAGAGCTTGCTTAAGTCTTGTGTATGGAATGGATTTGCGTACATAGAGCGCAAAATAATTAATTTTATTTGAGTTGGGAAATAATTTGTGGTTTTTGTTATTTCTATGCTCTCCAAGATGATTGTTTGTGGAATCTACAGGTTTGGGTTTCCATATCATTGGATAAACTTGTAATTCACCATAGTAGTCTTTACTTTTGGGCAGCTTTAAAGCAGGGTTGAATTAATAATTCAAAACTTAAAATTCTAATTACATGTATTTTGTAGACACGCATGCCCATTTGTACAGCGAAGAATTTTGCGAAGATGAAGCAAAAATGCTTCAAAGAGCATTTCAGGCTAATGTTCAAAAACTCATCATGCCCAATGTTGATGTCAATTCCTTGGCAAAGATGATCGCAATGGCGGATGACTATCCAAGGCAATGTTTTGCGATGTTTGGCTTACATCCATGTTATGTCAAAGAAGATTTTGAATCGCAATTGGCAACGATTTTCACCGCCATGCAAAACCATAAACCTGTAGCTGTTGGAGAAATTGGGCTTGATTTTCATTGGGATGAAACCTTTAAAGATTTTCAGGTGGAGGCTTTAAAAATACAATTACAATGGGCCTTAGACATGGGTTTACCGGTTGCCATCCATACCCGAAAAGCGTGGAGAGATACCATTGCTACCATTAAACCTTTTGCTGAAAAGGGTTTAAAGGGTGTTTTTCATTGCTTTGGTGGCTCTATTGATGACGCTCATGACGTTACCGATATGGGTATGATGTTGGGAATTGGTGGGGTGGCCACCTATAAAAAATCAGGTTTGGCCGAAGTGCTTCCGTACATCAATACCAAGCATATTGTGTTGGAAACCGATTGCCCGTATTTATCGCCTGTGCCACATAGAGGGAAAAGAAATGAGCCTGCTTACCTGCCACTTGTAGCGGTGAAATTGGCAGAAATATATGGCACTTCTATTGAGAAAATAGCAAAAATTACGACTGAAAATGCGGAAAATCTCTTTTTTAGCCTGTAGATTAGCAATGTCGTCGTCATTATTATCTTGTAAACTGATAACTCTAAACCGATAACTCTAAACTGACAACTGATAACTGAAAAAATGTCCTATAAAACTATCCGTATCAACACTTCTGCTTCGGGGAAATCTGTGTCATCGATTTTGATTATTTACACAGGGGGAACTTTGGGGATGTTGTACGACAAAAAACAAGATGTATTGCGTCCTTTTGACCTTGCACAACTTCTTGAGAAAATGCCAGAGCTTGCGGCCTTTGACCTCGACTTACAAATCATCGCTTTTGAAAAACCCATAGATTCTTCCAATATCCAACCTGCTCATTGGGTAGCGTTGGCTCAATTGATCCAAGCCAATTATGCAACCTTTGATGGCTTTGTGGTTATTCATGGTACCGATACCATGGCCTATTCTGCTTCAGCATTGAGCTTTATGCTTGAAAATTTAAGTAAGCCGGTCATTTTTACAGGAGCACAATTACCCATAGGCGCCATAAGAAATGATGCGCGCGAAAACTTGATCACCGCCCTAGAAATTGCAGCAGAAAAAGATGAAAATGGCTTGCCTCGAATTCAGGAAGTGTGCATTTATTTCGATAGTTTTCTGTGGCGTGGTTGCAGGGCAAAGAAAGTACAAAGCGCCCATTTTGATGCTTTTAGATCCGAGAATTTCCCTCCATTGGCCGAAGCGGGTATACAGATCGATTATAAATCAGCTTTCATACTTCAACAAACTAATCCATCAAAAACACTTCAAATTCAACCAAAACTCAATGCCAATGTGGCCATTCTCAAACTATTTCCTGGGATTTCAGCCCAAGTGGTGAACAGTATATTGCAGATTGAAAACCTCAAAGGCCTTGTCTTTGAAACCTTCGGCGCTGGCAATGCTCCGGTAGAGACATGGTTATTGGAAAGTCTTCAAAAAGCCATCAACAAAGGTTTGGTGATTATGAATGTGTCTCAATGTATAGGAGGGAAAGTTTTGATGGGGCGTTATGAAACGAGTAAACATTTATTGGCTTTAGGTTTAATCAATGGCGCCGATATTACCACCGAAGCCGCCATTACGAAAATGATGTATGTATTCGGGAAAACTGAAAATATTGAAGAAATAAAAGCATTGTTAGCAACTTCTTTGAGAGGAGAAATGCAATAAAATTAAAAAAGGAAGGTACAGCACCATAATTTAAAAATTATCCTTACTTTTGAGATTCAATCACTATACAGAGAGGTGTCCGAGCGGTTGAAGGAGCATGCCTGGAAAGCATGTAAGCGGGTAACTGCTTCGAGGGTTCGAATCCCTTCCTCTCTGCCATAAATTTACAAATCAGCACTTTACGAAAGTTTGGTGCTTTTTTTATGTCTTGATCCTAATTTTGTTGACGTTCATCTTGGGTTTAACGATTAAGATTGTCATCATTATCAACCCAAGTATACTTTCAGTTTTTTTAATTTCGCACAGCGCACAAGCTACCGGCTGGCTTATTTGCTCAACAATCGTCCTACCAAAATTAAGGCAAAGATGTGGCTCCAAGCTGCTTCAACGATGCTAATATGTTGAATAATTGGAATGGCGTTAGGGTAAGAAGAATCCAGCGCTCCAATAACATTGATGCTGTAACTCAGGTTGTGCATGTAATCGAGCATGCGCATTTCGTGGGTAAGTCCGATGGCATGCGGGTAAACCAAACTGACGATGTCGTACAGACTGGTGAAGGCAATAGCGATCATTAAAAACAGGCAAGTACAACCCCATAAGCGCTCATTAATTTGAATGTCGTCTTCAAAAATTTCTAGTAGGGTATAGTATATAATTTTGCAAAATGCACCAAATAAGCTGACTTGCACAATGAATAGCAAAATGCGTCTATGCATGCCCTCAAGTAAATGCACACCAGGACTGGCAATGGTTCCTCCCACTATAAATGTGATAAACAAAATTAAAAATATGGCATTTACGGTTTTGGTATTGTTATCAAAGCTGCGTACTAATTGGTATAAATAATACATGTAAGCGATGGTCGGAATGATAAACAATACCTCACAAATTGATTTTGAAGTTTCTGTTATCGGCATAAATATTTTAAAAATATCTTCTAGCAGCAAGGCTTCCAAAATCAAAATGATTTGAATAAATACTACGGCTTTGAAATAGTTGGTTTTGTATGTCATTTTTTTAGGTATTAGGTACTAAGTACTAAGTACAAAGTATTAAGTACAAGGTGTTAAGTAATGAAGTACAAAGTATTAAGTACAAAATAAGTTTGAAGCAAATTTGCCTAATACTTAAGACCTAATACCTAATACTTAATACTTAAGACCTAATACTTAATACCCATATTTCTCTCCCCAAAGCACTTTGAGTCTTTGGCGTAATTCGTCTTCTCTAGCGGTTTTACCGGGTTCGTAAAAGGTTGTGCCACTTATTGCTGAAGGCATGTATTCTTGGTGTATAAAATTATTGTCGTAATCGTGGGCATATTGATAGGCTTGGCCATACCCTTGTTCTTTCATTAATTTGGTTGGCGCATTTCTCAAGGCAATCGGCACCGGCAAATCTCCTGTTTGTCGAACCAAAGCTTTGGCTTTTTTGATGGCCAGGTAGCTGGCATTACTCTTTGCCGTGGCGGCTAAGTACGTTACGGTTTGAGCCAAAATGATTTCTGCTTCGGGATATCCGATTACATTTACGGCCTGAAAACATTCATTGGCCAACACTAGCGCGGTAGGATTGGCATTGCCGATGTCTTCAGCAGCTAAAATCAACAAGCGTCGTGCAATAAATTTCAAGTCTTCTCCTCCTTCTATCATCCTTGCCAACCAATAAATGGCCGCATTGGGATCGCTCCCTCTGATAGATTTGATGAAAGCCGAAATGACATCATAATGCATTTCACCCCCTTTATCGTACATCGCTACTTTTTGATGGGCGATAGACATTACCAGTTCATCAGTGATAGGGGTATTGTTGGCATTGGTGATTACGAGGTCTAGTAAGTTTAATAGTTTACGGGCATCTCCACCTGCAATATTAAACAAGGCATGGTACTCTTTGATTTCTATGGTTTTGGCCGCTAAAATAATATCTTCTTCCAAAGCCCTTGTCACCAATGCTTTTAATTCATCTTCGGTATGCGACTGTAAAATATATACTTGGCATCTCGATAACAAAGCCGGAATAACTTCAAAGGAAGGGTTTTCGGTGGTGGCACCAATCAAGGTGATGGTGCCTTTTTCTACCGCGCCCAATAAGGCATCTTGTTGTGATTTGCTGAACCGGTGAATTTCGTCAATAAAAAGTATGGTTTTAACATTGTATTTTGCCTTTTCAATAACTTCTCTCACTTCTTTTACGCCAGCACTAATGGCACTGAGGGTAAAGAAATTCATGTTGAGTTGTTGTGAAATGATATTGGCCAAGGTTGTTTTGCCCACTCCAGGAGGCCCCCATAAAATCATCGATGGAATACTTCCAGCCTCCATCATTCGTCTAATTATTCCTTGTTTTCCTACCAAATGCTGTTGGCCAACCACTTGGTCTAGGTTTTGAGGACGCATTCGTTCTGCTAAAGGGGCATTGTTGTGAAGCATGGGCTGTGTTTATTTGGGTTGAATTTACATAAACCATTTTCAAAAATCAAACCTTAAATAGTGTTGAGTGTTGAGTGTTGAATTTTTAGTATTTTAATGCGTTTATCCTGAGTTTTGAGCTCCCAAGAATAGAGGGATAAATGTTGCGTTTTTAGGGGTCATACGATTTTTCGGGGACTAATAAATTTTTCGTTATAGATTATTGGTTTTACTGTATTTGGCGTTTACCAATTGTAATAAAGATTAGCGCTACGGTTCATTTAGCCATGATATCAACAATTTGGACCATTCAATTTATTGGTAGCAATCAATAGTGTTTTAGGGCGTATATTTTTACGTTGACAAATATTTTTTTGAGTTATATTTCTTTTTAATAGCTTAAATTTAAAATACAATAAGATATAAATAAAGTATAGGGCGTTCCCCTTCGGGTCGCGTGATCGGCACTCGCTTTTTTTCTTGTGACCGAATCATATCGTATATAAATAGAGTACACCACAAGAAAAAATAGCTCAAACAATCCCTCTCCCGCTAACGCACTTCTGACAGACCAAATAGTTTAGTGTAAATTTAATGGATTCATTTATTGAAAAGCTACATGTTTATGTAGTGCAAGGCCATATAAGCAAATAGTGATTTCCATCCTTATCCGCAAGTTTATCGTGTGAGCCGTTTTTAGTGTTGAATGTTGAGTGAAAAAATGCAGTTATATTATTTCCTCAAAACTATACATTCAACCTTCAAAACTAAAAACTCTTATTATCTTTACGACTTCTATTATTTCTGAAAACTGTTAACTCTCAACTCTCTACTCAACACTAAAAACTCATCACTATTAAAAACCCCATATTCAAAGCACACCTTTTACTTTCCCTGATGGCCATTGTCGGAGGAGCCAACTATGTGGTTGCTAAAAATGTGGTCCCTGTTTTTATAGGCCCTTCGGGAATGATTGTAATTCGTGTATTTACGGGTACTTTATTTTTTATGGTGTTGGATGCTTTTTCAAAGGATAAAAAAGCCATAGCAAAAGCGGACTATTGGAAAATTGTCGCTTGTGCATTTGCAGGTGTGGTTGTCAACCAATTGTTTTTCTTTAACGGACTCGCCATCACGTCTCCCATCAATGCGTCTTTGATGATGTTGGTTTCTCCCATCGTCATCATGCTTTTTGCCTTTATTATCTTGAAAGAAAAATTAGTGTGGTACAATGTAGTTGGTATTGTGATTGGCATTATTGGAGCCATCATCCTGATTCTTGCCAGAGGTAAGGTAGGGCTTGATACGAGTAATCGCTTGGGAGATTTTTTCATTTTTATCAATGCCATCTCTTGGGGTTTTTATGTCATTTTAGCGGCACCCTTGATGCAAAAATACAACCCATTTACGTTGTTAAAATGGACTTTTGGTATCGGTTTTATTTTCGTATTGCCGTTTGGGTACCAGCAGTTGCTCTCGATTGACCTCAATGCTTTTACACCCAAAGCCTGGTTTGGATTTTGGTATGTGTTACTTTTGGCTACGTACCTGGCTTATTATATCCATACCGCCGTTTTAAAGTATATTTCTCCTTCTATTTCAGGAACTTACGTCTACTTTCAGCCCATTGTTGCCACCATTATTACCATTGTTTTTGGTTTAGATTCTCTCAATAGTATCAAAGTACTCAGTGCTTTGATGATATTTTTAGGCGTGTATCTTGTTGGCAAAAGAAATACTTAACAACACTTCAAATTTTAAGCTTTATTCCTAAACTTATAGTTTTTCATTTCGTAAACCCAATCCTATATCAAAGGGATTCATGATGAAAAAAGCCTGCCTATTACTCCTAAACCTAATTTCTATTGCTGTTTTTGCCCAAAATCCTTGTGTAAAAGGAGATTGTGCTAATGGAGAAGGGACGTATTTGATGGCAACTGGTGATCGGTATATAGGCGAGTTCAGAAATGGGAAATTTAGTGGTGATGGCGAGTATTTTTTTGCAGGAGAAGATTTTAAAAAAGGCAATAAGTATGTAGGTGAATTTAGAAATGGCCTTTTTAATGGTCACGGTACTTTTTACTTTATCACCGAAGGTCCTCAAAAAGGTGATAAATTTGAAGGGGAATTGAGAGATGGGAAATTCAATGGCCCTGGTATGTACGAATTTGCCACAGGAGATAAATATATTGGAGAATTTAAAGATTCAAAATTTGAAGGCCAAGGCAGTTTGATTTATGCCAATACCGATCGCTATGTAGGAGAATTTAAAAATGGCTTGAGACACGGGCATGCCACCCTGTATTATGCCGATGGCAATAAGTTTATTGGCGAGTACGAAGAAGGAAAATGCCATGGGCAAGGCACTTATTATTTCGAATCGGGTGACACGTATGTGGGGATGTTTATCGATGGCAAAATCAAAGGCCAAGGCGTCATGTATTTCAAATCAGGCGACCGCTATATCGGAGAATTTAAAGATGCAAAATTTGATGGTTTGGGCATATTATACCAAGAAGATGGCAAAATAAAATCTGGAAACTGGTTAAAAGGGGGATTTGTTAGTGCTTCTAATTTGGCAATTCCTCCCGTAATCTCTTGGTTGAGCCCAGCTTTGGTGGCTGTGATTGTCAATGAGCCAGTTTATATTATCAAAGCTTGTGTGATGTCGCATGAGAAATCTATCAATGTTAAAATATTTGTTAATGAGGTGTTGCAAATGCAAATTCCGGTTACCAAAAGTTTTACCGAAAAAACACCACTCACCGATTGCGACATTAGCATTGATCGGCCGGTTTATTTGATGGAAGGGAACAATGAAATTAAAATTGTAGCCGAATATAGCAGTGGAAAGGTACAGTCAGAAATTCGTCATATCACTTTTGGACATACGGTGTTAAGCTCTCAAACTATTCCTAAAATTAATTCAGTTAAAGTGAGGAACGATTATGCCTTGCTTTTCGCCACAGATGAATATGCTGAATGGAACAATTTGGCCAACCCCATCAAAGATGCTGAAACTATTGCTGCCGAATTGGAAAAAACATATGGCTTTCAAGTTGAAATAGTAAAAAATCCAAGCAACGAGCAAATTATGGCCAAACTTAAAGAGTATGCCCGTAAAACCTACCAAAAACAAGACCAGTTATTGGTGTTCTTTTCCGGTCATGGGCAATATGACGAAGAGTTTAAAGAAGGATATGTGGTCGCTAAAAATTCACTGAAGGTAGATGAAAGTAGGGTATCTTATATTTCTCATGGCACCTTAAGAACGGTCATTAATAATATTGCGTGTAGCCATACTTTATTGGTCATGGATGTTTGTTTTGGTGGTACATTCGACCCTGTTATTGCCAGTGCTCAATACAGAGGCACCGTGGATGATGTGTACAAAGAAGTATCTAAAAATGATTACATCGATAGAAAATTAAAATATGTGACTCGAAAATATTTGACCTCAGGCTCAAAAGAATACGTGCCTGACGGACGACCAGGAGAGCATTCTCCATTTGCCCGCAAATTGTTAGACGCGTTAAGAAATTATGGCGGCGATGATAAAATTCTTACCCTCGAAGAAATAAGTACCTACGTAGAAAAAGTGTCCCCACAGCCAAGGTTAGGTGAATTTGGGATCAATGAACCAGGTAGTGATTTTTTGTTTATGGTGAAGTAGGGTTGTGTATTGGGCTGTGATAATACCACCTGCTATTAAAATTGTTTTTAGCTATTCATACATATTTCTGGTAGGGCAAACGCATTTAAATGTTTAGTCTACAAATTCAATGTAAAAAGCCTCCTCCCAAACCCAGCGCTACGCTCGTAACTTTCGCACGCTCGTGCTCAGTCATAAAGGAGAAGGGCTTTAGATCCCGATGAAATCATTAGTTTTTTGAAAACGAGTAAGTTTTCTATGAATGAATCACAAATTTATGATTAATGGACAGCTCCCTATCCTTTTGGAGAGGGTTGGGTGAGCCTTTTTATTGAATTTATTTTAATACGTTTGCCCTAGTTTTAATACCGCTCAGTTTTGTATTACAAAAAACATAATCAATATTATTTGCCCATACAAAATCATTTAGAGCCAAATGATTTGTACGCGAAGTATATATTTTTTTTAAAAAAGAGATATATTTAAGAGCGAGTTGAATTACTGTGGTAACTATTCAATAGTTTGACAATTCGATTAGCTCCAATTAACATTCGCCCAAAACCAATCAGCAAGGACCAATATTTTACTACTACCTTTCTATATTTTATTAACACCACTTTATGAAAAAAATCATTTTAAATTTAAGCATTGCCGTATTTTTGTTTGTTTTAGTTGGATGTGCCTCTACCTATCAGCCCATCATTCCTTCAAGTGTTTATTATACCAATGCCGAAACGAAAGATAGTTTAACGTTTTCATACAAATATGATGTTTTTAAATCGACCGGGAATAATAAATATGCCAAACATGAAGATGAGGCCGGTATCAAAGTGGTATCGGTGAGCATCACCAACAATACCGGAAAAACAATCAATATGGCGGAGAATATAGCTTTTTTTGCTGGTAGTAGACAAATTGTACCTCTTGATCCTTTATTGGTAAAAGAGCAATTAAAACAAGGAGTAGGGGTGTATTTGTTGTATCTTTTACTTACCCCTATGCAACTCACCTCCTCTAACGGTAGCT